>JBATPF010000039.1:0-11788 GCA_049291355.1 Giesbergeria sp. | reverse complement strand
CTTCAGATTCTCACCGTGCGGCGCCCGGGTCACAGCGCATGTTACTGGCGCTGCCCAGACCAGGGACGCCGCGCAAGGGCCGCCAGTATTCCAAGGTGGGGGCGCTGGCGTCGTCCCCCTTCCCGCGCGCAGCGCGAGAGAAAGGGGGAAGCGGCGCAGCCGCTCAGGGGGTTCACCTCGTGCTTGTTTTGCGAATTTCTTTTTCGTCCTGCCATTCGATCGTGCCTTCTTCCACGTCAAAGAGCTTGAGCGTGAACTTGTAGAACACGTCCTTGGTGGAGGCGCTCTGCTTGACGATGCTGGTCAGCTCACCCTCCATGCTGTATTTGGCCGCAGTCATGTTGCCAATCTTGGCGGTGCTGTTTTGCTTGTACAAACCACTCTGGTTCTGACGCTGCAGCTCATCTACGCCGGACTGCATCTCACGGATGGAGCGCACGAAGCGCACCTTGCCCGACTTGACCAGCGCAGTCTGGATGGAGTTCATGACGTTGGTGGTGTCGATGTACTCGCTGGTCTTGTTCTTCACCGTGGAAATGGTCACCGTGGGGCGGCCCTGGAAGATGCCGGTTTCCAGCAGGCTGCCGGTCATCTTCTCGGCAATCATTTGCAGATCGGACGAGCCAAACTCATTGGTCACCAGCTCCACGCCCTTGGCGTCGCCGTAGTTGACCTGACGGTCAAAACGGATCACGGGAGAGGAAAGGTTCTGGCAACCGGCCAGCAGCAGCGTGGCAGCGGCCAGGCCCAGGGCAAGGTGTCGACGGAAAAGTGTGTTCATGGTGTTCTCCTGCAAGGCGCTGCGTTCAGCGCGTTTCTACGTTCATCTCAATGCGGAAATCCTGCGCGGCGCTGGTCGGGGCCACGCTTTTCACGGTCTGCTGGCCGAGGCCGAGCACGGCCATTTGCTTCCACGATTCGCCATCGCCCACCTGGTTGCCGACATTGTCGAGCCAGCGAAAACGGTAGAACACGGTGCGGTCGCTGCGGCCCATGTTGGCCATGTCGGCCTGCACGACGAGCACATCGTTCTTGCGCACAATGCGGATCTCGCGCACGGCGATGTTGTTGGCTTCGCCGCGCAGCGCCACTTTGGAGGCCACGGCAATCGGTGTGGCCGGGTCGTGCATCTGGGCGTGGACGGCGCCGGACAGCGCCAGGAAGGCCGCGCTGGCGGCAAGAAGGGTGCGTGCGTGCATGGCGCGGGCTCCTTGGGGTTGTTGTGTAGTGAAAACTCGCATGACCAGTTACTGCGCGGCGCTGGCGGCTGCGGGTTTGCTGGTGCGGCGCTTCTGCGTTTTCTGCGGCTTGCTGGGCGCTTCATTCGCAGGAGCTGCGGCAGCAGGCTTCGGCGGAGCAGCCGACACGGCGGCCAGGCTGCCAATGGTGGCCACCTTGCCCATCAGCACGCTGTTGTTGTACAGGCGCATGGGCACCAGCGCGTACTGGCCGTCGATCTGCACCGGCTCAGGCAAGGGGCGGCCGTTCACGCTCAGCTGGTGCGTGCCCGGCGGCAGGTAGCCACGCGCCACATAGACGCGGCCGGGCAGCATGCGCCACATGCGGTCGTCGGCCTGCTCGGTGGACACGGAAGCCGCTGCGCCGATCAGGCCGCCAAGCAGACCGCCATGCTTTTGCAGCTGGTCTTGCAGCACGCCTTTGGCCACCGCGCGGGTGAAGCCACGCAGCACCATGCCGGGCATTTCGTCCTTCAAGGCGCGGCGTGCCATTACGTTCACGTCAACGATTTTTTCCAACTTGAAGTCGTATCCGGCGGCAGAAATCTGCCCCAACGCAGCGTCGGTCGAGGGTTCAATGACGGGGTAGGAAATGCTCACCGTGACCATGCCACGCCCGGTAGGCACCGGCAGCGTAAAGGCCTTGGGTTTGCGCGCCGGAGCGTCGCCCGCTTCGACCAAGAACAGCACGTCGGTCATGCGCTGGCGGCGCTTCCAGGTGAAGCTGGTGCGGCTGTCCAGACCGCGCAGGCCTTCTTCGAGCACACCCGTTTCGGGCTTGAGTTCAATGGCCTTGCGGTAGCCGGGCGCGGCCAGGCCAGACTCGCCCAGCACTTCGTACAAATAACCGGCAAGGTAGTGCGAGAGCGCGTTGGAGTACCCGTTCTTGAGCGCCAGCACTTCGGGATCGTTGAGCGTTTCCACCGGGTAGCCATTGAGCTCCTTGCCCGCCGAGCTGGCGCCCTTGGCCTTGGCCTCTTCTTCGGCAGCGAGCGTTTCCTTGGCGCGGAACTCGGCAATCACCGCTTCGCGCTCGTGCGTGCGCTTGATGTCGACACGCGCATTCTCCAGATCGCCCACGGCCACGCGATTGAGCGCCAGCGTGGTGGTGAGCCAGACTTTTTCGTAGTCCTGGCCTTCGTAGACCTTGAGGCGCTCGCTGATCAGCGCCGCGCCCACCGTGCCCATGAGCTTCTGCGGGTCGGTCTTGGCCGACTCTTCCCAGGCCTTGACCCGGATGTCGGCCAGCAGGAACGCGTTGGTGCTGTCTTCGTAGCGGTTGTTCATGCGCAGCAATTCGCCGCGCTCCAGGTTGTAGAGCAGCTCGGTGCGTTCGGCGTCGGTGGTGGCAGAAGCTTCCAGGCGCGCGATCGCCGCCGGCACGCCGCCGTTGCTGCCGGCGCTCTGCATTTCGGTCGCCAGCTTGTCGTGGCTTTGCATGTTGGCGCAGCCGGCCAGCGCCAGGGCGAGCGCCAACGGCGCCAAGGCGCGTATGCGAGAAATTCTTGAAAAGGCCATGGTTTTCTCAGGTTTCGTTGTCAGTCCAGAGGTCCTCCACGGCAGCACTGCGGGCATGGTCTTCCTCCTCCTTCTTGCGGCGCGCTTGCTTGCGCGCTCTCCGATTTTTTGGCCCAGAAATGCCTCTGCGCGGCCAAGCGCGAGAATGTAGCAAATGCCGGGGTCAATGTCCGAAGTATCCGCGTGCGCGGTGGCTTGCAGCTTGTTCCGTCGCTAAATCTGGTGGAATAGCGTGTCGTTTTTCACGCCGTTCGATGCGGTAAAGCCACACCGCGCGATCGCCTGCGAGTTTTAAGGTGGCATCGGGCGGCACCTCGGGCACTGCAAACTCCAGGCTGACGAGCCAGGAGCCGGCTTCCATCTCGGCCTGAGCTTTGGCCAACGCGCGCGCCATGCTCTCTGGGCGCTGGAACAGGTAGACCAGCGCATAGCTGGCCCAGTCGGCCGCCCAGATATCGCCCCGGCGCACATACGCCCAGGGGCAGCGCCAGGCGCACAGCCACTGCAGCAAGCGACTGCGCTCGATTCCTTCAAAGTGCGCCTCCGGATACGCCAGGCGCAGGGCAATCAACCCATCGCCCAGGCCACAACCGGCGTCCAGCAAGCGCGCTCCGACGGGCAAGGGCACAGCCGTTTTCAGTTCCGACAGTGCGCCATGCGGCGTAGGGAACAAAGGTGCGTCGCGCCAAGCCCCCAGCGGATAGACCAGCAACAAAAGCGCCAGCGGTGCCAGCCAGATCCAGCCGGCCACAGGGGCGGCGCCCGATAGCAACAGCGCCAGCGGAAAGCCTGCCGCGAGCAGCGTGCGGCGCCACCAGCCCGCCGCCCAAGGGCTTGCCGCAACGGGCAAGGCGCAGGCCAGCAGCAGCGCCCAGAGCGCAGGAAGATGGCGCCCCAACATCAGGTACAGCACCCACGCCGCGCCCCAGGCCAGCAAGGCCGGCAGTGGCCAGGCAAATCGCTTCATGGCGGTGGGCGGCGGAGGACCGTTGGCTCAGCGCCCGCGCAAGCGGTCGATCAGTCCGTTGAGCGCTTCCAGTGAGCCAAAGGAGATCGCCAGTTCGCCCATTTCTTCCATCCGGCCGCCGCGCTTGACGCGCTTTTTCACGCGCACCTCGACTTCGGCCATCAGCAGGTCGGAGAGCTCTTCTTCGACGCGCTTCAGGTCCCGCGACTTTTCCTTTTTGGGCTTTTGCGGCACCAGGTTGAAATCGGCGCCTATGCGCCGCACCAGCGACTCGGCCTCGCGCACCGAGAGCTTCTTGGCTGCAATCTGGTTGCCGGCCGTGATCTGCGTGGCGCGGTCCAGCGCAAGCAGTGCGCGGGCATGGCCCATGTCGATGTCGCCGGCCATCAGCATGGTCTGCACCGGCTCGGCCAGATTCAAAAGGCGCAGCAGGTTGCTGGCCGCGCTGCGCGAACGCCCCACTGCCTGCGCCGCTTGCTCGTGCGTCAGGCCAAATTCGCGCACCAGGCGCGACAGGCCTTGCGCTTCTTCCAGCGGGTTGAGGTCTTCGCGCTGGATGTTCTCAATGAGCGCCATGGCAGCGGCGGCCTCGTCGGGAACGTCCCGCACCAGCACGGGAATGCTGTCGAGCCCGGCCAGGCGGGCGGCACGAAAGCGCCGCTCGCCGGCAATGATTTCGTATTGGCCGGCGTTTTCGCCGCTGGTCAGGCGCCGCACCAGCACCGGTTGCATGATGCCCTGCGCCTTGATGGATTCGGCCAGCTCGTACAGCGCGCCTTCGTCCATGCGCGTGCGCGGCTGGTACACGCCCGGCACCAGGGCCGACAAGGGCAGACTGCTGGGCGCGCCGTCGGTCGGCTCGGTGTTGACGCGTTCTGCCACTTTCGGTCCGAGCAGCGCTTCCAGGCCGCGGCCCAGGCCCTTGGGTTTCTTGGTGACCATGGTCTCTCAGTCCTTCATAAGTGTGTGCAGCAGGGCCTGGCCTTCGGGCCACTCCCCCAGGCCCGATTCGGCATTGATGTGGCCGCACTCGCCACAGTCGACCATGCGCGCACCCCAGGCCTGCGCCATCTGCGCGGCACGGTCAAAGCGGCAATGGGGGTCGTTGCGGCTGGCCACCAGCACGGCAGGAAACGGCAGGGCCTGGCTGGCAATGGGCGTCCAGCCTGGCAGCTGCACCGCCAGCTCGGGCTGCGCCACATCGCCTGGCGCCACCAGCAGCGCACCGCGCACCTTGCCCGTGTGCTGCGAATGCGCGGCCCACCAGGCCGTCAGGATGCAACCAAGGCTGTGTGCCACCAGCACGACCGGCCCGTGGGCATCCACCACCACCTCATCGAGTCGTGCGCTCCAGTCGCCGCGCAGCGGGCGCATCCAATCGTGCTGCTCCACCCGCCGGTAGCCGTGCTCCGCCTCCCACAGGGTCTGCCAATGCCCTGCATCAGAGCTTTGCCAGCCGGGCAGGATCAGGACGTTGTCGGGCGACATTTTGCTCGCTTTTAGATAGCTACTTGCGCTGATGTATCAAGCGCTAGAGGCCGATTTTGCTTGTATTTTTGACTTGTCGGCCGGCGCCATGCGCTGCACACGCTCAACCATCTCGCGGGCGAAGTCGACAAAGGCGATGCTGCCCTTGGCATTCGGATCAAACACGACGCCGGGCAGGCCGTAACTGGGCGCTTCGGCCAGGCGGACGTTGCGCGGGATCACGGTGTCGAACACCTTGTCGCCAAAGTGGCCGCGCAATTGCTCGCTGACCTGGCTTTGCAGCGTGATGCGCGGGTCAAACATCACGCGCAGCAGGCCGATGATTTGCAGGTCCGGATTGAGGTTGGCGTGCACCTGCTTGATGGTGTTGACCAGATCGGTCAGACCCTCCAGCGCAAAGTATTCGCACTGCATGGGAACGATGACACCGTGTGCGCTGCACAAGCCATTGAGCGTGAGCATCGAAAGCGAAGGCGGGCAGTCGATGAGCACGAAGTCGTAGTCGGCCTCCACCTCGGCCAATGCCGCCTTGAGGCGCTTCTCGCGCCGCTCGACGTCTACCAGCTCCACCTCGGCGCCGGCCAGCTCGCGGTTGGCTCCCAGCAATTGGTAGCCGCACTTTTCTGCCGACACCGCCGCCTCGCGCACCGAGGCCGATTCGAGCAGCACGTCGTACACCGTGAGTTCGAGTTTGCGTTTGTCCACGCCCGAACCCATGGTGGCATTGCCCTGCGGGTCCAGATCGACCAGCAGCACGCGTTGGCCTATGCGCGCCAGGCCGGCGGCCAGGTTCACCGAGGTGGTGGTCTTGCCAACACCGCCCTTCTGGTTGGCGATGCAAAAAATACGCGCCATCAGAGAACCAGCCCCGTGCGGATTGCGCGGACCGCACCATGCAGTGGGGCCAACAGGGTGGCAACCGAGCAGAATTTTGCAATGCCGAACATGGCTTCCCCGCAAGTGGCTAAGGGCATGAGTTTACGTGAGGGCAACGGTCGCTCCGGCAGGGTTAGCGCCATGGCGCATCCAGACGATGCAGCGCTCGGCATCCAGGCCCGGCACGCTCAGTGGTTCCACGTGAAACACTTCCACGTCCGTTGGCAGCGCGGCCAATTCCTCGGTTGGGTGCTTGCCCTTCATGGCCAGCCAGACACCGCCGGGCGCCAACGCGCCCCGGGACCAGGTGCTGAAGTCTGCGAGCGAAGCAAAGGCCCGGCTGCTGACGACGTCGAACGGTCCGGCGAGCGATTCAACGCGTGCGTGCACCCCGCGCAAATTCGGCAGACGCAAGCTGACCGCCACCTGCTGGACAAAGGCCGCTTTCTTGGCCACCGTGTCGACACACTGCACGGCGAGTGCAGGAATGCAGATGGCAAACACCACTCCCGGCAAGCCGCCGCCCGAACCCACATCCAGCAAGGCGGAAGCACCCAGGCCTGCTTGCGCCTGCTCCGCCAACTGGCGCTGCAGTGCGGGCACCGCCGCCAGACTGTCGAGCAAATGGTGCGTCAGCATGTCACCGGGCTCCCGCACCGAGGTCAGGTTGTAGACCCGGTTCCACTTTTGCAGCAGCGCCAGAAAATCCAGCAACTGGCCGATCTGCGCTTCACCCAGGTTCAGACCCAGAGAGCGAACACCCGCAGTCAAAGCAGCGTGCAGCGACTGCATTACGCCTTTGCCTCCGCCTCGCTCACGGCCGCGCTCTTGAGCCCGCCCTTCTTCAAGTGCACCAGCAGCAGCGAAATGCTGGCCGGCGTGATGCCGGCAATGCGCGACGCCTGCCCCAGCGTCTCGGGCCGGTGGCGCGCCAGCTTCTGCCGCGCTTCGATGCTCAGCGCCGTGACTTGCAGGTAGTCAATGGAGTCGGGCAAACGCAGGTGCTCGAAGTGCGCGGCGCGCTGCACCTCACCCTGCTGGCGCTCGATGTAGCCAGAATATTTGGCGGCAATCTCCACCTGCTCCAACACCGCCTCGCTCAAATCGCCCAGTGTTTCACGTGAAACGTCGGCCGTGGCAAAGCGCCCGTCATCCATACCAACCAAGCTTGCATAGCCCACGTTGGGCCGGCGCAGCAGCTCGAACAGGTTGTGCTCGTGCTCGATGCTCTTGCCCAGCACGCGCTCCGATTCACTCGCCAGCAGGTTGCGCGGATTGACCCAGGTGTCCTTGAGTCGCTGCGTCTCGCGCACCACGGCTTCGCGTTTTCGGCTGAAGGACTCCCAACGCGCATCGTCGACCAGACCCATCTGGCGCCCGGCTTCCGTCAATCGCATGTCGGCGTTGTCTTCGCGCAGTTGCAGGCGGAACTCAGCCCGGCTGGTAAACATGCGGTAGGGCTCGGTGACGCCTTGGGTAATCAGGTCGTCCACCAGCACACCCAGGTAGGCCTGGTCGCGCGCCGGCAGCCAGGGAGCCTCGCCCCGGCAGGCCAGCGCAGCGTTGACGCCGGCAAACAGGCCCTGCGCTGCGGCCTCTTCGTAGCCCGTGGTGCCGTTGATCTGGCCGGCAAAATACAGGCCGGCGATCTGCTGCGTTTCAAAGCTGCTCTTGAGCGAGCGCGGGTCAAAGTAGTCGTATTCGATGGCGTAGCCAGGGCGCAGAATGTGCGCGTTCTCCAGCCCCTCCATGCTGCGCACCAGGGCCAACTGAATGTCGAACGGCAGGCTGGTGCTGATGCCGTTGGGGTAAAACTCGTTCGTGGTCAGCCCCTCGGGTTCCAGAAAAATCTGGTGGCTGTCCTTGCCGGCAAAGCGATTGATCTTGTCTTCCACACTCGGGCAATAGCGCGGCCCTACCCCTTCAATCTTGCCGGTGAACATGGGGCTGCGGTCAAAGCCGCTGCGGATGATTTCGTGCGTGCGCAAATTGGTATGGGTGATCCAGCAAGGCAATTGGCGCGGGTGCATGGCTGCGCCGCCATGGGCGTACGCCATGAAACTGAAGACAGGCACTCGGCCTTCGTTCACACCGCCCGGCATGCCGTCGCCGGGCTGTTGCTGGCATTTCGAAAAATCGATGCTGCGCCCATCAATGCGCGGCGGCGTGCCGGTTTTGAGCCGCGCTTGCGGCAATTGCAACTCCTTGAGCCGGCCCGAGAGGCTCACGGCCGGCGGATCGCCCGCGCGGCCTGCAGCGTAGTTGGAAAGCCCCACATGGATCTTTCCGTCAAGGAACGTCCCCGCCGTCAGCACCACCGTGCGGCTGCGAAAGCGCAGACCGATCTGCGTGACGGCCCCCACCACGCGGTCGCCCTCCACCATCAAATCGTCCACCGCCTGCTGGAACAACCAGAGGTTCGGCTGGTTCTCGATCATCCGGCGGATGGCCGCCTTGTAGAGCACGCGGTCCGCCTGCGCGCGGGTGGCGCGCACGGCAGGGCCTTTGCTGGAATTGAGAATGCGGAACTGGATGCCGGCCTCGTCCGTGGCCAGCGCCATGGCGCCGCCCAGCGCATCCACCTCTTTCACCAGGTGCCCCTTGCCGATGCCGCCAATCGAGGGGTTGCAGCTCATCTGCCCCAGCGTTTCGATGTTGTGCGTGAGCAGCAGCGTGCGCGCGCCCATGCGCGCCGCAGCCAGCGCGGCCTCGGTGCCGGCGTGGCCACCGCCCACCACGATCACATCAAATTCCTGGGGATACAACATAAAGCGCCACAGCCGCAGGGCCGCAGTCCAAGCAAAACAAAGGGGGCGATTTTCCCACCTTTGGCGCAAAGGCACTTAGCGCAGTGTCTCTGGCGGTTTCTTGTTCCACGTGAAACACCGCCGCATTTCAGGGCCATGCCGACTTCACAGGATTCGTGTCGAAGGCCTGTGCTTCAATGGCTCGCATGAAAATTCTCGTCTTCGCGGGCAGCACCCGCCAACAATCGTTCAACCGGCGCCTGGCGCAGGAAGCTGCGGGCATGGCCCGTAGTGCCGGCGCCAAAGTCACTCTGCTGGAACTGGGCGATCTCGACATTCCCATGTACAACGCCGACCTCGAAGCCCGCGGCACACCCCCCGACGTGCTGCGCCTCAAACGCCTGATGTGGGAGCACCCCGGGTGGATCATCTGCTCGCCCGAATACAACGGCAGCTACACCGCGCTGCTCAAGAACACCATCGACTGGGCGTCGAGCCCCGTGGCGGCCGACCCCGAATGGAAGGACGGCGTCAAGCCCTTTCGCGGCAAGGTGGTGGGCGTGCTCAGCGCGTCCAATGGGCGCCTGGGCGGCCTGCGCTCCCAAAGCCATTTGGCCCCCTTGCTGCTCAACCTCGAATGCTGGCTGGCGCCGCGCGCCTACGCGCTCTCGGGTGCCGCCAGCGCGTTCGATGCGGATGGCGTCCTGACGCAAGCGGAGCACCGGGCGGGGGTACAAGGCGTGGTCGAACAGGTGCTGTGGGCCACCGAACGGCTGCGCCCCGAGCCGCGCTGAGAAATTCAAGCAAAATGGGCCTCTGGCGCTTATGGGGTAAGCGCCAACAGCTATCAAATTACTAGTTCAACAGATTCATGGATTGCCGCCCCGGCTGCGGCGCCTGCTGCACCGCCCCCTCCATTTCCAGCGCCATCCCCGGCATGCCGCAGGGGAAACCTGCCGGCGTGCCCTGCGTGCAACTGGGCGCCGACCAGCGCTGCCTGATTTTCGGCCACCCTGAGCGCCCCGCCGTCTGCGCCGGCCTGCAACCCGAGCCTGAGATGTGCGGAAGCCACCGCACACACGCGATGGCGTTTCTCCTGCGGCTGGAAGTGCTGACCTGTCCTTAAGCCAACACCACCGGCACCCAGTGGTTGATCAATGCGCCGCCCGCCAGCAGCCAGGCAAACAAAATCAGCGCCAGCAGCAGCGGCTTGGCGCCGGCTTTGCGAATGGCGCCAAAGTGCGTGGACAGGCCCAGTGCGGGCATGGCCATCGCCAGCAGGCCCGTGTCGATCTCAATGGCCACCTGCACCGCGCGCGCCGGCAGCCACTGCTGCGAATGGAGCAGTACCACCGCCAGAAAACCAAACGCAAACCACGGCACCGTGATCCTGCTTTTCTTCTTTCTGCCCGCCGCGCCTGCGCCCTTCGCAGCACGGCCACCGGCACTGCGCGCCATCCAGCCTGAGAGCAGCAACAGGAACGGCGCCAGCATCATCACCCGCACCATCTTGGCAATCACTGCCGCATCAGCCGCCTCGGGGCCAATGGAGCGCGCCGCAGCCACCACCTGCGCCACCTCGTGGATGGTGGACCCTGCGTACTGACCAAAGCCCTTGGCACCGCCGGGGATCACGCCCCATGCCTGGTTCCACTGGAACAGCACGGGGTGTATGGACCGGAGACATACGAAACAGGTGTACCGGGACATAGTAAACACTTCTTCGTCTGTTTGACGAGGGAGTTCCTATGCCGTGGCAACCGAAAGACCTGATGCAAACCAAACTCGAATTCGTGACCTTGGCGCTCAAGGATGGGGCGAACCGACGCGAGTTGTGTCGGCGCTTTGGCATCAGCCCCAAGACGGGCTATGCGCTGATCAAACGCTTTGCCGCAGGTGGCGCCTCTGCGCTGCAGCCGCGCAGTCGCAAGCCTTTGAGCAGCCCCACGCAAAGCACTCCGCAGCTTGAGCAGGCCGTGATCGCATTGCGCGCTCTGCACCCGCGCTGGGGTGGACGCAAGCTCAGCGCCGCGCTCGGCAATGCGGGCGCGCAGCCTCCCACTGCCAGCACGGTCACCCGCATCCTGCATCGCCATGGCTTGATCACGCCCGAGGCGAGCGAGGCATGCGCGCGCTGGCACCGCTTCGAGCACGATGCTCCCAATGCACTGTGGCAGGTGGACTTCAAGGGCTATTTTGAAACGACCCGAGGGCGCTGCAATCCGCTCACCATCCTGGACGATCATTCGCGATACAGCCTTGCCATCGCGGCGTGTGGCAAGGCCGACACGGCCACAGTGCAAAGTCAGATGGTGCAGGTGTTCGAGCGCTACGGTTTGCCGCTTCGCATCAACACTGACAACGGAAGCCCTTGGGGCGTCCCCACCCAGCCTCGAGGCTCGCTCAGCGCTTTGGCAGTTTGGCTCATCCGCTTGGGCATAAAAGTCACTTACAGCGCGCCGTATCACCCGCAAACCAACGGCAAGATTGAGCGGTTTCACCGCTCCCTCAAAGCAGAGGTCCTGGACGGACGCAGTTTTGCAGACATCGCCGGTGCTCAAGACGCCTTTGACGATTGGCGTCGTATCTATAACCTGGAGCGGCCCCATCAAGCCCTGGGGCTGCAGACGCCGGCGACCCGCTACTTTCCCAGCCTTCGGAGTTATTCGAGCACGCTCGCACCGATAAGCTATCGAGACGAGGACGAAGTGCTTGAGGTGGGCTGGAACGGCTTCGTGAAGTTCAAGGGCCGAAAGCTGCGCCTGTCGCATGCGCTGCATCGCTTGCCAGTCGCCTTTAGAGCAGATCCGCATGCAGACCATTGCTTTGACGTCATGTTCTGCAATCACCGCGTCACCCAAGTCAACTTGGCCTGTTTAGACCTCGCGAAGTAAGGTGGCCATGTGTTTACTATGTCCCGGTACACCTGTTTCGTATGTCTCCGGTCCATACAG
>JBATPF010000038.1:0-16708 GCA_049291355.1 Giesbergeria sp. | reverse complement strand
GGCGGACATCAGAATCTCCCAGAAACTGCTGCCTATTGGAATTCAAAATGGGAGTTCTGGCTATCCGTGATCACCCCAAAAAGCTAGCATTCATGCGGGATGCAGGGGTTTTGCAGGGGCGACTACTAAGAGGCTGCGCTTGGTTGCGCAAATCGGCTTTGTAGCGCTTGAACTGTGGGCGGCCAAAACCGACAGGCTTGCCCACCCAAAAATCCAGATTGGGCAGATCGCGTCGCAATAGCAACGATTTACCACCTTTTGGTACGGCGCCCTTGTCGATCGCTTTGAGCAAAGCATCCATCGTCTGCCAGGTTTGAACCCGAGGCGCAGCTGGAAAGACGATTTGTCCAAGTCTCACGAATTCCTCCATCGACTTGGCTTGAAGTTGCTGCCCTTCCTTGATTCGTGTTTCAGTGGCATAGCGCCATACGCTTTCTGGGCTGCACGGGTAGTAAATACCTGTGCTTGGGTCGAGCAATGGGTAGTAAAGGTTCGGCCTTTCCTTATAAGAAAAACCTAAGGTTATGTCGCCGATACGCCAATCTCCACGCGGGTCACTGTCCGGGTTGTCATACATCTCATAGCTTTTCTCAAAGCCATTGAACTTGAAGCCCGGATTGCCGTAGATCAGCACATGCTCATGATCTACAGACAGGAAACACTGCTGATCGGCATTGGAGCCTTGTCGAGTGCGCCAGGTGATGGTGCCCAACCGCCGCCCCGGAAACACCTCATCCATCAACAACTCCAACCGCGCCCGGTTTTCGTCGTTGATGCTGACCAGAATCACGCCGTCGCTGGTCAACAGCTCGCGCGCCAACGTGAGGCGCTGGTACAAAAACTCCAGCCACTGGCTGTGCCTCCAACGGTCGTTTTTGCCGACGAATTTGTCGTTGTAAACCCAGTCTTTGTTGCCGGTGTTGTAGGGCGGGTCAATGTAGATGACGCGCACTTTGCCGGCGTGCGTGGCGCGCAGCAGGCGCAGGCTGTCAAAGTTGTCGCCTTCAATGATGAGGTTGTGGTGGTGCACCGTGCCCGCTGGCGTGTGGCTGGCGCTGGGCACCAAACGCGGCAGCACGATGTCGGCGTTCAGCGCTGCGTCGCGTGCAATGGCGTCGGACTCCCAGTACAGCCCCAGCTTTTGCTGGGTGAGCTGCTCGACCAGCAGGCGGCGCAGTTGCTCGGCATTGAGTTGCTTGAGGCTTTCCAGCAGGCTGATTGATGGTGTGGTCATACGTTCAAAATTGATAGCTGCTTGCGCATTCTGCAATTGGCCTGGAGACCAAAAAGACTGGTATCCCGCAGAGTCAGGTGGCCCTGACCTCGTTGAGCAGGTCGGGATGGCGATCCAGCAGCTTGAGCAACTTGACCAAGGCCAGCGGCGGCTTGGTCTTGCCGTTCTCGTAGCGCGAGAAGGCATTGACGCCGCCACCGAAAATTTCAGCCGCCTCACGCTGGCCAAGCTTGAGCTTCTTGCGCACGGCAATGATGAAGCCGGGATCGACGATCGCCGCGTTCACCTGCTTGTGGAACGCCTGCATCTCACGCATGACGCGCTCGGTCTCCGCCAGGTCGGTGATGGACTCATTGCACGCAGGGCAAAAATCAGCTGTCACCGCTGGAATCGTGGTGGTTTCACCTTTGTAGGTGTAAGGCAGGTCGCGGGTGTCGTGGATCAGTTCAGCCGCACCGCATACAGGACATTTCATGGTCATAGCTCCTTGAAAGACACGATCAGCACATCGTCGATGACCGTCAGCTTCAGGTACAGGTCACCCGCCTGCGTGCTGGGGCGGTACACGTCCTGCCACACCGTGTGATCGGCATGGGTGGTCATGCTTTTGTAGAAGTCCGTCGGCGTCAGTGCCATCACCACGGCCATCATGTCGAAAAGCTCCAGCCCCAAGGCAACGGCTCCCACCCTGGCTGCGTGGGTTGCACGCACTTCTCCTGTTTCTACCAAGGCTTTCACCACGGCCAACTTGCAGTGCGGGACTGATTTCTCCATGCTTCAATTTTAACCTAGTTGGTTTTTTTGAAAATTCTGTCAGTTGTTGATCTGCGCCCAGAGCTTGTCCAGCCGCTTCACGCTCACCGGCTGCGGCGTACGCAGTTCCTGCGCGAAGAAGCTCACGCGCAGTTCTTCGAGCAACCAGCGCAGCTCCTGCATGCGCGCGTCCACCGCGCCTTTGCGCTCTGCCACCAGGCGCCAGTAGCGCTGCTCCTGCGGCCGCAGTTCGGCCAGCTTGGCACCGTCGCGGGCCGGGTCGGCGCGCAGTTTGTCCAGGCGCGCGGTGATGGCTTTGAGGTAACGGGAAAAGTGCGCCAACTGCGGCCAGGGCGCTGCGGTGAGGAAGTTTTTCGGCACCAGGCGCTGGAGTTGCAAGAGCGCGTCCTGCGTGGCTTCCGGGGCGTTTTTGGTGTCCTTGATCTTGCGCGTGGCTACCGAATATTCGGTCAGGATGGTGGCGGCCAGGCGCGCCACTTCGTTGGCGATCAGGGTGAGGCGCCCTCGCCCCTCCTGCACGCGGCGCTCGAATTCTTGCGCGTTGGTGGGCAAGGGCTCAAGCAGAAAGGCGCGGTCCATCGCCACATCGAGGATCTGGCTGCGCAGCTCTTCCTGGGTTCCCAACGGCATGTAGGCGACGGCCATCTTTTGCAACTCGGGCAGGTTTTTTTCCAGATACTTGAGCGCGTCCTTGATCTGCAGCGCAAACAAGCGCCGCAGGCCCGCGCGGTGTTTGGCCGCCGCCACGTCGGGCTCGTCGAACACTTCGATAGTGACGGCATCGCCCGCATCAATGAGCGCCGGAAAACCGATGAGCTGCTGCCCGCCTCGGCCAATTTCCATCAATTCGGGCAGTTCGCCGAAGGTCCACTGGGTGTAGCGCGCCTCGGCGTACACGGTGGGCACCGAAGGTTTTGCTTTTGTTTTAATAGCTGCTTGCGCTTGCCCCACCTGCGCTGGAGGCTCATTTGGCTCCAATTTTTGCGCCTGCTGCGCGTTGCTGCTCAACTTGAGCCCCGCCAGCGCCTGAAACGCTCCGCGCGCCTTGGCGCCCCATTCGGCCTTGAGCGCGCCGAGGTTGCGGCCCTGGCCCAGCTGGCGGCCATGCTCGTCCACGATGCGGAAGTTCATGAACAAGTGCGGGCTCAGCATGTCGAGCTTGAAGTCGGCACGTTTCACGTCAAGCGAGGTCTCGTCGCGCACCTGTTTGAGCAGCGCATCGACCAGCCCCAGGTGCCCGATGCGGTCGGGCGTGCCCAGCAGTTCGGCCAGGCGTGCGGCGGATTCGGGCAGCGGCACAAAGCGGCTGCGCGGGCGCTGGGGCAGGCTTTTGAGCAGCGCTTGGATCTTGTCCTTGAGCATGCCCGGCACCAGCCATTCGCAGCGCTCTTCACTCACCTGGTTGAGCACAAACAGCGGCACGGCCACCGTGACGCCGTCGCGCGCGTCGCCCGGCTCGTGCAGGTAGCTGGCCTGGCAGTCCACGCCGCCCAGGCGAATCATTTTGGGGAACGCGGCGGTGGTGATTCCGGCGGCCTCGTGGCGCATCAATTCATCGCGGGTCAGGCGCAGCAGCTCGGGGCGTTTGGCCGTCTCTTGCCGGTACCACTGCTCGAAACTGCGGCCGCTAGTGATGTCTTGCGGCAGCTGCTGGTCGTAGAAGGCGTAGATGAGTTCTTCGTCCACCAACACGTCTTGCCTGCGCGACTTGTGCTCCAACTCTTCTACCTTGGCAATGAGCTTTTCGTTGGCCGCCAGGAACGGCAGCCGCTTGTGCCATTCGGGCAGCACATCGGCTGCCACCAGCGCCTGGCGGATGAACATCTCGCGTGCGGCCTGCGGGTCTACCTTGTCGAAGGGTTTGCGCCGCCCGCTGTAGACCACCAGGCCGTAGAGCGTGGCGCGCTCGAAGGCCACGACTTCAGCAGCCTTTTTCTCCCAGTGCGGGTCGAGCAGTTGCTTTTTGAGCAGGTGGCTGCCGACTTCTTCCAGCCAGGTCGGGTCGATGTTGGCGATGCCGCGGCCAAACAAACGCGTGGTTTCCACCAGTTCGGCACAGACGATCCAGCGCCCAGGCTTCTTGCGCAGGTGCGCACCCGGGTGGCGGTGGAACTTGATGCCGCGCGCGCCCAGGTACACGTCTTCCTCTTCCGGCTTGAAACCGATGTTGCCCAGCAGCCCGGCGAGCATGGATTTGTGCAGTTCCTCGTAGCTGGCGGGCTTGGCATTCAACTCCCATTGGTGCTCGGCGACCACGGTGAGGAGCTGGCTGTGCACGTCGCGCCACTCGCGCACGCGGCGCACGTTGATGAAGTTCTGGCGCAGCAATTGCTCGTACTGGCGGTTGCTGAGCTTGTGGGTGGGGGCTGCGCCAGTGAGGGCGTCCATGGGCACGGGTGGCGCGGGCTGTGCCCCCGAGGCGCGCTGGGAAATGGGCAAAAACGCCTGTCGCGCCGTACCGCCCTTTTGCTTGGCCTGTGCTTGCTGCAAGCGGGCCGATGCCAGTGTGGGCATGCTGCCGCCGCGCGCCTGCTGCAGCCAGTTCCACAGGGTTAGATAGCCGCTGAATTCGCTTTTCTCATCGTCGAACTTGGCATGCTGCTGGTCCGCCTGCTGCTGCGCCTCCATCGGGCGGTCGCGCACGTCCTGCAGACTGAGCGCGCTGGCAATCACCAGCACCTCGTTCAGGGCGCCGCGCGCGCGCGCCTCCAGAATCATGCGGCCCACGCGCGGGTCCACTGGCAGGCGCGACAGCTCGCGGCCCATAGCGGTCAATTCGTTCTGCTCATCCACCGCGCCCAGCTCATGCAGCAACTGGTAGCCGTCGGCAATGGCGCGGCCGGACGGCGCGTCGATGAACGGAAACTCCGCCACGTCGCCCAGGTGCAGCGACTTCATGCGCAAAATCACCCCGGCCAGCGAGCTGCGCAAAATTTCGGGGTCGGTAAAGCGCGCTCGCCCGGCAAAGTCTTTCTCGTCGTACAGCCGAATGCAAATGCCGCTGGCCACGCGCCCGCAGCGCCCGGCGCGCTGGTTGGCCGCCGCCTGGCTGATGGGCTCCACCAGCAGCTGCTCCACCTTGCTGCGCAGGCTGTAGCGCTTGACGCGCGCCGTGCCCGAATCAATCACGTAGCGGATGCCCGGCACCGTGAGCGAGGTCTCGGCGACGTTGGTGGCCAAAATGATGCGCCGGCCCGTGTGGCCGTCAAAAATGCGGTCCTGCTCGGCTTGCGACAGGCGCGCAAACAGCGGCAGCACCTCGGCATTGCGCGTGACCACGTTGTGGGCCAGATGCTTGCGCAGGTGGTCGGCCGCCTCGCGGATTTCGCGCTCGCCGGGCAGGAAGACGAGGATGTCTCCACCGGCGTTGCCTTGCCACAGCTCATCCACGCCATCGGCAATGGCCTCATTCAGCCCGTAGTCGCGCGACTCCTCGAACGGTCGCCAGCGCTGCTCCACCGGGAACATGCGGCCCGAGACCATCAACACTGGGGCTGGGCCGTTCTTGCTTTCAAAGTGCTTGGCAAACCGGTCCGCATCAATCGTGGCTGACGTCACCACCACCTTCAAGTCGGGCCGCCTGGGCAAGATCTCGCGCAGGTAGCCCAGCAGAAAATCGATGTTCAGGCTGCGCTCATGCGCCTCGTCGATGATGATGGTGTCGTAGGCTTTCAGCAGCGGGTCGGTCTGCGTCTCGGCCAGCAAAATGCCGTCGGTCATCAGTTTGACCGAGGCATCGCGGCTCAGGCGGTCCTGGAAACGCACCTTGTAGCCCACCACTTCGCCCAGCGGCGTCTTCAATTCTTCGGCAATCCGCTTGGCCACGCTGCTGGCCGCAATGCGCCGCGGCTGGGTGTGGCCGATGAGCTGGCCGCGCTCGCCGGGGCGGGCATTGAGTTTTCCGCGCCCCAGGGTGAGCGCAATCTTGGGCAACTGGGTCGTCTTGCCCGAGCCGGTTTCGCCGCAGACGATGATGACCTGGTGCTGTTTTAGGGCCTCTGCAATCTCGGCGCGCCGGGCAGAGACCGGCAAAGATTCGGGAAACGTGATCTGCAGAGAACGGGCGGCGGCGTCGGACAAGGTGGCAACTTCGTAGAGAATCGCGAATTATCCCCGGCCCGCTCTATTTTTCGAGCGACTCACCCAGCCCACCGCCGCTCTGCGGCTCCGCCCACGCGCATGTCCACCGTCTTCAACTTCACTTTTGTTCCCTGGTTCCGCTCTGTGGCGCCCTACATCCACAAGTTTCGGCACCAGACCTTTGTGATCGGGCTGCCGGGCGAGGCCATTGCTGCGGGCAAGCTCTACAGCATTGCGCAGGACCTCGCCATGATCCAGGCGATGGGCGTCAAGATCGTTCTGGTGCACGGCTTTCGCCCGCAAGTGAACGAGCAGCTCGCCGCCAAGGGCCATGAGGGGCGCTACTCGCACGGCATCCGCATCACCGATTCGGTGGCGCTCGATAGTGCGCAGGAGGCCGCTGGGCAGTTGCGCTACGAGATCGAAGCCGCGTTCAGCCAGGGCCTGCCGAACACGCCGATGGCGGGCTCCACGGTGCGGGTCATTTCGGGCAACTTCATTACCGCGCGGCCCGTGGGCATCGTCGATGGGGTGGATTTCCAACATTCGGGTCTGGTGCGCAAGGTCGATGTCGCAGGCATCCAGCGCTCGCTGGACATGGACGCGCTGGTCCTCATCTCGCCCTTTGGTTTCTCGCCCACGGGCGAAGCCTTCAACCTCTCCATGGAAGAAGTGGCGACCTCGGTGGCCATGGCGCTCAAGGCCGACAAGCTGGTGTTCGTCTCCGAAGTGCCGGGCATTTTGCAGAACCCCGAAGAACCCGCCGGCGACGACAACCCCATCGACACCGAACTGCCACTCGCCCAGGCACGCCAGTTGCTGGCGCGCATGCCTGCGAGCCAGCAACCGTCGGACACCGCGTTCTACCTGCAGCACTGCGTGAAGGCCTGCCAGGGCGGCGTAGAGCGCAGCCACATCATTCCGTTTGCCGTGGACGGTGCGCTGCTGCTCGAAATTTACGTGCACGACGGCATCGGCACCATGATCGTGGACGAAAAGCTCGAAGAAGTGCGCGAGGCCACGGCGGACGACGTTGCCGGCATCCTGCAGCTGATCGAGCCGTTCGAGAAAGACGGCACGCTGGTCAAGCGCGACCGCACCGAGATCGAGCGCGACGCATCGAACTACACCATCGTCGAACACGACGGCGTGATTTTTGGCTGCGCCGCCTTGTACGCCTACCCGGAAGCACGCACCGCCGAAATGGCGGCGCTCACCGTCTCGCCGCAAAGCCAGGGCACGGGCGACGGCGAAAAACTGCTGCGCCGCATTGAGCAGCGCGCGCGGTTGTTGGGCTTGGAAAGCATCTTCGTGCTCACCACGCGCACCATGCATTGGTTCTTGAAGCGCGGCTTCAAGCCGGTGGACCCCGAGTGGCTGCCCGAGGCGCGCAAGCGCAAATACAACTGGGACCGGCGCAGCCAGGTGCTGGTGCGCAAACTTTAGGTAGAAATGGCCTCTAGCGCTTATGCAGCAAGCGCTAACAGCTACATTTTAAATAGCGTTCAGCTTGCAGCAGCAAGCCCGGCAAGGTCTACTTCGTCGATCTGCTCGGCATCCAAAAAGCGTTCGGCGTAGCGCAAGTACACGCGTTCGCGCAAAAACACCTCGAACAGATCGGGGTCGATGTGGCCGCCGTGCTTCATGCGCTCCATGATGGCCACCGCCTGCGAGAGCTTCATGCCGCTTTTGTAGGGCCGGTCGGCCGCCGTCAGGGCCTCGAAGATGTCGGCAATGCCCATCATCCGGGCCTGCACCGACATCTGATCGCGCGTCAGGCCGCGCGGGTAGCCCTTGCCGTCCATGCGCTCATGGTGGCCGCCCGCGTACTCGGGCACCCGCTTGAGATGCTGGGGCCAGGGCAAGGCTTCGAGCATCTTGATGGTGGCGACGATGTGGTAATTGATGGTGTCGCGCTCGGCCTGGGTCAGCGTGCCCGAGCGGATGGTGAGGTTCTCGATTTCCTCGGCCGTCAGAAACGCCGTCTGCACCCCATCGACATTGCGCCACTGGCGCTGTGCGGACAGGCTGCGCACCCGGAGCTGATCGGCCGGCTGCATGGCCTCGACACCGCGGTTGCAATGGCGCAGGAACGCCCGGTCGTCGTCAATGGCCTGCATCTCTCGCTGCAGGCCGGCCAGGGCCACGGCTTCGGCACCAGGGTCCACGGCGGGGCGCAAGGCCAGTTGGGCGCGCAGGGCGGCCAGCTCGGCGTCGCGTTTGGCCACTTCGAAGCGGGTGTCGATCAGGCCGATGCGGTCGTAGAGCGTTTGCAGCTTGGTGGCCTTGTCCACCACGTGCACCGGCGTCGTGATCTTGCCGCAGTCGTGCAGGAGCCCCGCCATTTTCAGTTCGTAGCGGTCGCGATCGCTCATGCGGAAATCCGCGAGCGGCCCTGTGGTCGTGGCATCTGCCGCTTCGGCCAGCATCATGGTCAGCTCGGGCACGCGCTCGCAATGGCCCCCGGTGTAGGGCGATTTTTCGTCGATGGCGATATTGATCAGCTTGACGAAGGACTCAAACAAGCGTTCGAGTTGCGTGATGAGCAGCCGGTTGGACAGCGCAATCGCCGCCTGCGAGGCCAGCGATTCGGTCAGGCTCTGGTCGGCATTCGAAAAAGCCACCACCTTGCCTGTCGCAGGGTCGAGCGCGTTGAGCAGTTGCAGCACCCCGATCAACTCGCCCTGGTGGTCCGTCATCGGCACCGTCAAAAACGATTGCGAGCGGTAGCCGGTGCGCTGGTCAAAGGCGCGCGTGCCAGAAAAATCAAAACCTTCTTGGGCGTACGCGTCCACGATGTTCACTGTGCGCCCGTGCAGCGCCGCGTGCGCGGCCACCAGCGCGTCGTTGGGCGAACCATCGGCGCGGCGCAGCGGCAGTTCGGGCAGATCGATTTTCTGCCCCGTGGTGCCGCCCTGGCGAATGCCCAGCGAGTCGGTGCGCATGATCTCAAAGCGCAGCGCGCTGTGGTCTTCCGTCACGCTGTAGAGCGTGCCGCCGTCGGCGCCGGTCAGCGCCCGGGCTGCTTCCAAAATGTTCTCCAGCAGGCGCTCGATATTGCGCTCACGCGACAGCGCCGCCCCAATGCGGTTGAGTTGGTCCAACCGGGCGAAGAGGTTCATCGCAGATTGCTTTTCCATCATCGCTCCCTTGTTTCTGGCTTCCGCTGTGCATGGTAGCGAAAGCGCTGCGGCCCGGTCTACTATGGGCCATGCTTTCGCTGCCCGTGCTGTACTCGTTTCGCCGTTGCCCTTACGCCATCCGTGCCCGCCTCGCGCTCGCTGTGGCAGGCACGCCGGTAGCTCTGCGCGAAGTGGTGCTGCGGCACAAGCCCGCCGCCTTGCTGGCCGCATCGGCCAAAGCCACCGTGCCTGTGCTGGTGCTGGCGGACGCAAGCGTGATCGACGAGAGCCTGTCCATCATGCGCTGGGCGCTTGCCCAGCACGACCCCGAAGGCTGGCTCACTCCCAGCCACGGAACCTTGGCCGACATGCTGGTGCTGATTGCCGAATGCGACGGCCCTTTCAAACAGGCACTCGACCGGCGCAAATACCCAAGCCGCTACCCGGATGCCGACACCACCCAGGCCCGCATGCAGGCCGTGCAGTGGCTGCAGGACCTAGAGGCGCGTTTGGCCCACCAGCCATTCCTGTCTGGAGACCACGCGGCACTGGCCGACATGGCCATTGCGCCGTTTGTGCGGCAGTTTGCCGGCATTGATGCACGGTGGTGGCAGGCCCAGCCCTGGCCGCGGCTGCAGGAGTGGCTGGCGCAGTGGCAACAAGGCAGCCTGCTCGCGAGCGTGATGGACAAGCGGCCAGCGTGGGTGGAGGGGGCGGCGGGCGTGGTGTGCCCGCGTCCGTCACAGCAACATCTGCCCGCGACGGATCCGTCACCTTCCTCGGCGTGACCCCTGCATGGGCGATCGCCGAACGAACACCGCAGATGCGCATTCAGCCAACGTCATGAAAGATGCGCGAGGCTGCGATTTAACCGTGACATACTTGGTTACATGCATTTGAACTTTTCATCTGTCACCCCTGCCGGAACAACTCGCCCCGGCGGCAAAAAGGTACTGACCCATTGGGCACTGTGCTGCGCAATGCTGGGCACAGGGGTAGCACACAGCCAGATCAATGACACCGATGGTGTCTGGCGGGGCTCACTGTCTTGCGGTGAAGTGCAAGTGAGGTCCAGCCGCTCGGCAAAAGCGTTTGTCATCCCGCTCACGGTCAGCGTGTCGCTCGGTTCGATGACGGGCAGGCGCGACACCGCCAAGGTGCTGGAACGGTTCACGGGCTCGATTGAGCGGTCAGGGCGCGCGAGCCTAGAGGGCATCGGGCACTGGAAAGACGATCCGACGCGTTCCTGGAGATACCACCTTCGGGGTTCGCACAGCGGCTTTCAAGCGACGCTCACCGGACCCATGGAGTCACAAGACGGCAAGGTGAAGCTCAGGGACTGCGAGCTGAAGCTGGCCAGCGCCGCCGTGGAACGCAAAGAGCAACCCGCTGTGACCAGGCCTGTGCCTGCCACCCACGACACTGCGGTAAAGCCTGCGCCTTCAGCGGAGACCGCGGCACGTTCCGCTGAAATGCTGAACAAAGACAGTGAGCGGGCCGCGCGACAAGCCGCCGAGAAGAAACTGGATGCGGTGCGCGCGACAGAAGCCAAACGCCAGTCAGAAGAAGCAGCTGCGGCCACAGCCAAGGCACGTGCTGCCGAGCTGGAAGCGCTCCGACTGAGAAACCTGCAGCTGGAATCTGAGAAGGCGGCCGCCGAACGGGTGGCTTCTGACCGGGCCGCCAGCGAGCGTGCCGCCGCTACCGAACGTGCCGCCGCTGAGCGGGCCGCTACCGAACGTGCCGCCTCGGACAAGGCTGCTGCAGACAAGGCCGCCCGGCAGAAGGCCGATACGGAGGCGAAGAAGGCTCCCATCAAAGTCCGGTCGGCCATGGATCTATAACCACAAGCACGAGGGAAAAATGGCTTTAGAAACCAAACGGACAGAAGAACTGTTCCTGAAGATCGTCAAAGTCACGGTCCTTGCATGCATGGCGCTCGCATTGCTAGCGGTCATGATTCTGGGCGTCAATGTCGTGTATCAAAGTGCCAAGACGCCCAATGCACCTGCTCCCGCCCAGAAGGCGCCCGATAAAGGGGTGAGCATGGACGATCTGAAGAAATTCCTGCTCAAGGAAGAAAAACCGGGTGAGCCGCAACCCTCCTCCAGCTCCCCAAAGCCGATGGCCCCTTCCTTGCGCTACCTTGAAGAAGTAACACGGCTGTACCGGTGTTCCGTCGAATTTGGCGCAAAGGTCGGGGCCCAGATCGATCAGGAGGACAACTCCGCCGCAGCGCAGCGCGTAGAGGAATTGCGCGCGCAGATAGAGAAATTGGCGGCCGATGGGCGTCGCGGTGAGCGGTGGGTCAAGGCGACGACCGAATTCACCTGCGCCGCGCTGGCAGACCCGACCATCATCGCGATGCGCAAGGAAGGCAAGATCAAGAGCGTTTTCCTTCCCGTGCTGAACTTTCACATCATGACCTGGGACAACATCCAGGACGAGAAGGCCGCCTTTGAGCAAGCCGAGCGGGACAGGGTTGACAAGGAGCGTGCCGAAGAAGCCGTGCGCATTGCACAGGCCAAGGCCGATGCCTTCACCAGTGCCATCGCCGCGGGCGTGGCCTTTGGCACCTTCATGCTGCTCGCCATTTACCTGTTGGGCTCCAAGATAGAGACCAACCTGCGCGACATCAACGAGGCCATTCGGTCCCTCAAGTCGTAGCAAGCCGCATGTGCCCCGGCTTTCGGGGCGCAACCCGCTTGGAGGTTTGCCAAAGTGTTTGACCCAACGACCTGCCGGCGAAGGCCGGGAGGCCGCCACTTTGCATAGAGGGCAGAGCCCGTGGCTGACGCAAAAAAAAGCGCTGGTCAGAGCGCCTTTTTGTCGTCTTCACGGACCACCCCAGCCCTCACGCAATTGAGCGCCCTGCCCCGCTTGCCTTCATCCCGCGCACCAGCAGCACCATCAGCACCAGCGCAAAACCCACAAAGCAAACAAAGGACCAGTTGGCAATCGAGCCGCCCAGAAAGGTCCAATCGACCTTTGCACAGTCGCCCGAGCCGCGGAAGATCATGGGAATGGCGCGGCTGAAAGAGTAGTTCTCGATCATTCCGTAGAAGTCGCGCCCGCACATCGCGAACTCTGGCGGGTACCACTGCAGCCAGGTCTGGCGGGCCGCAGTGAAGGCGCCGAAGCCACTGGCCAGCAGCGCCAACACCGACCAGGAAATTATCCAGACTTTTCGGCCACCAGCGCTTGCCAGGCCTGTGCATATAGCTACCAAAATAAGAGCGTAGCGCTGCACGATGCACATCGGGCAAGGCTCCAGTCCCACCACGTGCTGCAGGTACAGCCCGAAAGCCAGCATGCCAATGCAGGCCAGGCACATCAGCGCCAGAATGCGGCGCGGGGCCGTGGTGAACCAATCGAGAATCATCGAAACCCCAGAACGTCAAAAAAGCGGCGCTCCGCCAGAGAGCGCCTTAGACCGACTTCGCCATCTTAAATGCCTGCCGCCTGATCCAGAAAGACCTTGGCGCGGCGCGGAGTGACCAGCAGCATCTCGCCTTCGCGAAACGCCATGTCCCGAAACTGCTGCGCGGCAATCTGCGCCTCTATGACTGTCTCGGGGCCTGCATTGTCAGGGGTTTGGGTTGCATTTTGGGCAATGAGTTCCAGCCGGGCGATCGGTCCGGCGACGATGGCGCGGGTGAGCCGCGCCAGCAGCGCGTTGGCCGGCACCCGCAGTGCCCTACTGCTCGAGCTTGCCAACGAAGCTGAGCGGCGTGATCTCGGACACCATGGGCGCGTTACCGACGATGAAAACAGCCGAGCCGTATTCGCCCACCGCAGGCCGATCCATCAGCCGGTTCTATCATTGGGCTTCTCCGTCTTTTACCAAGCCACATCCCCGTGACCCCGTCGCCGCCACCGCTGTCTTCCCTGCCCGCTCCCGCCTGGCGCAGCGCGCTGGCCGACATGTCGCCCGCCAACTTTGGCATGGTGATGGCCACGGGCATCGTGTCGATCGCCGCGCACATGCTGGGCCAGCGCACGCTCGCGCTCGGCCTGTTTGCACTGAACCTGTTTTTGTACGCGCTGATGTGGGGGCTCTATCTGGCCCGTCTGCTGCTGTTTCGCGAGCGCTTTCTTGCCGATCTGCTGAGCCACCTGCGCGGGCCGGCCTTTTTTACCGCCGTGGCGGCCACCAACGTGCTGGGCAGCCAGTGCCTGCTGCTGATGCGCTGGACCGGTGCTGGCCTGGCGCTCTGGGGTGTCGGCCTGGCGCTGTGGCTGCTGCTGACCTACACCATTTTCACGGCGCTGACCATCAAGGAAGACAAGCCGACGCTGGACCGTGGCATCAGCGGCGGCTGGCTGCTGGCGGTGGTGGCCACGCAGTCGGTGGCCGTGCTGAGCGCCTTGCTGGCCACCCACATCAGCCAACCCTACCGCCTGGAGCTGAACTTTTTTGCGCTCTCCATGTGGCTGTGGGGCGGCATGCTCTACATCTGGATGATGTCGCTCATCTTTTACCGCTACACCTTCTTCCCGTTCAGCCCGGGCGATCTCTCGCCGCCCTACTGGATCAACATGGGCGCGATGGCAATTTCTACGCTGGCCGGCTCGCTGCTCATCGTCAACACGCCGGACGCGCCCTTTCTAGCCTCGCTGCTGCCTTTTCTCAAAGGCTTCACGGTGTTTTACTGGGCTACCGGGACCTGGTGGATTCCCATGCTGCTGGTGCTGGCTGTCTGGCGCTACGGCGTCAAGCGCTTTGGCCTGCACTACGACCCTCTGTACTGGGGCGCTGTGTTCCCACTGGGCATGTATGCGGCGTGTACGCAGGAGATGCGCCTGGCCATGGGCTTTGATTTTTTGAGCGCCCTGCCGGTGGTTTTTTTCGGCATCGCGCTGCTGGCCTGGACCGGCGCCGGCTTTGGCGCGGCGCGGCAGGCCTGGCGCATCGTGTTCGCACGACCATGATGTCTAGGCGAGCGACACCTTGCCCGGTTGCGTCTCTGCCAGAAAATCAAGAAATTTGCGCACCGCCGGGGCCAGTCCCCGGCGCGATGGAAAGACCGCGTGGAAAATGCCCTCCGGTGTCGTCCAGTCGGGCAGCACGCGCACCAGTTTTCTCTGGCGCAGCTCGTCCTCGCACATGTAGTCGGGCAGCCAGCCCAGGCCCGTGCCGGCGAGCAGGGCAAATTTGAGCGTCAGCAGATCGTCGGCCACATAGCGCGGCTGGTGCTGCACGGTCTCGCGCGCGCCGCCTGGGCCAATCAGGCTCCATACCGCTTTGCCGTCTGCCGCCGCCATGGCGACGCTGTCGATCCGTGCCAGATCGGCCAGCGTGCGCGGCGTACCCTGGCGCGCCAGCAGGTCCGGGCTGGCCACCAGCACTTGTCGGGTGCGGTCCAGCCGTTTGACCACCATGCTCGCGCTGCCCTCGACCGACTCGCGCACCCGAAGGCCTACGTCCACGCCCTCCTCCACCAGGTTCACCACTCGGTTGGTCACCAGCATTTCCACCCGAACCAAGGGATAGCGCGCCAAAAAATCCGGCATGACCTCGCCCAACACGGATTGCGCGATGGTCACCGGGCAGCTCACCCGCAGCGTGCCGCGCGGCTCGGTCTGCACCTGGGCCACGGCGTCGGCCGCGGCCTGGGCCGATTCGCGCACCGCCTGGCAGTGGCGCAAATAGGCCTCGCCCACGTCGGTGAGCGAGAGCTTGCGCGTGGTGCGGTGCAGCAAGCGTACGCCCAGCTGGCTTTCCAGCTCCGACACCCGGCGCGAGAGCCGCGACTTCGGAATCCCCAACGCCCGCCCTGCGGCAGCAAAGCCGCCGCGCTCCACCACCTCGGCGAAATACAGCATGTCGTTGAGGTCTTGCATGATTTTTGAACCTATTAATGGAACGATGTGGCGCGATATTGCCATCTTTTCAAAGATTGCGCTCTCCTCCAAACTCTATCCATCGTTTTGATTCCCTCGGAGATATCTATGCAACTGCTTCACATCGATTCCGCCATCACTGGCGCCCAGTCTGTTTCTCGCCAGCTCAGCCGCCAAGTAGTGGACAGCTGGGTCGCCGCACACCCTGGCACACAGGTGACGCATCTCGACCTGGTGACCCACGCGCCGGCCCACCTGACACAGGATGCGCTGGCACTGCGCATGGGCCAGACGGAGAACCTGAGCGAAGCGCAAAAGCGCGAGAACGCGGTGACCGAAGGCCTGCTGCAGCAGTTTCTGGCGGCAGATGTCCTCGTGATCGGCGCGCCGCTCTACAACTTCAGCATTCCGACCCAGCTCAAGGCCTGGATCGATCGCCTGGCCCAGCCTGGACGCACCTTTCGCTACACCGCCAGCGGCCCCGAAGGCCTGGCCGGCGGCAAGACGGTGATCGTGGCCAGCAGCCGCGGGGGCCTATATTCCACCAGCGAGGGCGGCCGGGCCATGGAGCACCAGGAAAGCTATTTGCAGACGGTGCTGGGCTTTCTTGGCATCACCGACGTGCGCTTCGTGCGCGCCGAAGGTCTGGGCATGGGCGAGGCCGTGCGCGCAGCGGCCCTGGCCAGCGCGCAGGCCGACATCCGGGCGCACACGCAACCGGCGGCCAATGAGGAACGCCTGGCGCGCGTGGCCTGAAATTTTGATAAAAATAGGGCTCTAGCGCTTACCCAACAAGCACTTTAAGCTATCAAATTTGAGTTATTTTGTGGGATCGGACGGTGCCACAGGCGCCGCCACCAGATCCCACTGCGCCACCTGCTCGTTCGTTGTCACCAGGCGGCCGACGAGCAGTTTGATGAAGGCTTTGTCAAAGCACGATTGAAGCGTGTCCGACGCGCCGCGCAGCGCCGGGTTGGGCACCTTGAGCACCAGCACCTCCGACTCGGAAACCGCCGTGGCGGTGCGAATGGGTGCGTCGGGCCGCAAAAACGTCATTTCGCCAAAGCTGACGCCGCGCTCCAGGGTGCACAGCTGCCAGCCCTGGCGCGTGATGTTCACCTGCCCTTCGATAAGGATGCAGAACGAATCGCCCGGCGTGCCCTCGCGCATCAGCACGGTGCCGCGCGGCACGCGCCGCCAATGGCCCAGGCGCATCAGTTCCCACAGGGCCACATCGTGAAACTCGGCAAAGAACGGCAAGGCCCGCAGGCGTGCGAAACGCTCGGTCTCCGTGTCCTGCGACTTCTGGCGCGGCAGGCTGCGCGAGAGCGCGAGCAAGGCGTCTGCCCAGTCGGACCAACGCGCATAGCGGTCCTGCGGGGCCTTGGCCAGTGCGCGCAGCACAAAGGCGTCAACTTGCGCGGGCAGCGACGCGCGCAGCAGGCTGGGTGCAGCGGCTGCTTCGTGGCTGATGCGGTAGAGCGTGGCGAAATCGGTTTCGCCATCAAACGGCCGGCGCCCGGTGAGCAGTTCGTACACCACCACGCCGAGCGAAAACATGTCGCTGTGGTGGGTGAGGGTTTCTTCCCGCACCTGCTCGGGCGACATGTACGAGGGCGAACCCACCAGACCCGCGAGCTGCGTGGCCTCGCTT
>JBATPF010000037.1:0-2696 GCA_049291355.1 Giesbergeria sp. | reverse complement strand
GCGCAGCCCCCGCCAGCCGCAGCCCACGCCAGGGCAAAGCGCCCTCGCCCGCCACCGGTGCTTCCCTGGCCTATGGCCTGATGGCGGGTTGGGCTGTCCTGCTGGCCTGGGGCGTGTGGATGCAGCGCCTGCCGCTGTGGACACTCGCGGCGCTGGCAGCCTTGAATATCGTCACGCTGTGGATGTACGCCGCCGACAAGAACGCGGCGCGCGCCGGCCGCTGGCGCATTCCCGAGTCCAATTTGCACCTGCTGTCTCTGCTCGGCGGCTGGCCCGCTGCCTGGCTGGCCCAGCAGAACATGCGACACAAGTCCAGCAAGACGGAATTTCGCGCGGTGTACTGGCTCACGATCGTGCTGCACTGCGGCGCGCTGGCGTGGTTGGTGCTTGCGAAAACCGGGTCTGCTTTGCTGTTTTAAGAGACTGCCCGCAGCACTCGCGGTCGATCAAGCGCTTGTCGCAGACAGAGCTGGGCGCAGGCTTCAGGTACTCAACCCAAAGCGCTGGCGCATCGCACCCATCAGCGCTTCGTCCCCAATGTCCTTTCGCGCCTGCATCAGCGCCGTGGCGTCGTCGCCGACCACGTAGCGCACTTGCCCGCTGCCATCCGTGGCGGCGTCGTACAGCGCTTGCGCCAGTTGTTCGGCTGTCGAGGCATTGCTGGTGCCGCGATTGGCCGCAAATACGGCCATCACCTTGCGAATCGAGTCTGCGTAGGGGCCGCCGTCGCCTTCAAAAGTGCGCGCCAACGAACGCCCCGAAAAGTCGGTCGCCACGGCGCCGGGTGCAAACACCTTCACCCGTATGCCCAGCGGTGCCAGTTCGTGGCTGAGCGATTCTGAAAACCCCACCACCGCGAACTTGGACGCCGCATACAGCGAGTACAGCGGCATCGCCACCAGGCCCGTGAGCGACGCCACGTTGATGATCACGCCACTGGCGCGCTCGCGCATGTGCGGCAGCACGGCGCGCGTCACGGCAAACACGCCAAACACATTGGTCTGGAACTGGCGCTCGATCACCTCTTGCGCCGCTGTCTCGAACGGGCCAAACAGGCCGTAGCCGGCGTTGTTGATCAGCACATCGATCTGCCCGAAGCGCTCCACCGCCTGGGCCACCGCCGCGTCCACCGACTGCGGGTCCGTCACGTCGAGCGCAAAGCTCGCCACCTTGCCCGCTCCGTCCTCGAACTGGGCCGCCGCCGGGTTGCGCAGCGTCGCCGCGACGTTCCAGCCCTGCGCAGCAAAGTGCTGCACCGTGGCCGCGCCAATGCCCGAAGAACAGCCTGTGATCAAAACTGTGGAAGCCATGGGGAAACTCCGATTTGGTGTGTGGGGACTGGAAAGCGGCGGTCAGTATGCGCGCGTCGGGGTTTCGATGCAGGCCGGCTTTTTTTCCAAAATTGAATCCGAGGGTTGTAGCGGCGCGAACCCTCATTCTTGGACTGGGCACAGGTTCGAATCGATTTATGAATGCTGCCGGCCAGTAGATCCCGGATGGCAGATTTGAAACTGACCATTTGGCGGTTGCTGGAATCTGTGCGCTGGACTGATCGCACGCCTTTGCCAAGTGCGGATGCCGGGATGTGCGCCCGGCAGCGCAGTCACTTTCGTTCGCTTCGCCGAAAGAAAGTAACCAAAGAAAGGGCGACCCCGCTGTCCGTGTCCCCTTCGCTGCGCTTCGGGGCAACCTGCGGTGCGCGGCGCAAAGCGGGGTCCGCGCAAACTCGCTTCGCTCAAACAGCGCGCGGCCCTGATCCGCTTTGCGCCTGTGCTCCTCGGCACGGACAGAGGGGATGGGGAGCCAAACAGCGCTTCGGGCCATCACTACGCGCGGCTTGTGCCTCCGCACCGCAGGCGGCGCAGGCATTGGGGTCGGATCACGATTTCGCGCGGGGAAACTCGTGCTCCGACCCCAATCCCGGAACGGTGGGCGCAGCGCAGGTTCTTTGCAACTCGTGTCTGAGTCGGCGCATTCAAGTTCCAGACAATGTGCGGCTGTTGTCGGCCAGGAGGTGTAGTTCGCCTGCTCGAGAGCGAAGACTGTTCAAGGCTGAACCGGGTCATTCACTGCTGGAGGTTTGAACGCACGCGACGTCCATCACCCGACATTCGACCAACCGCGAGTGGATCACTATGTACTGGTCAAACCTGGTGCTCGGGTTCTATCGTGTCTTAGGAAATCGCTTTCTTCACGCTGTCGAAATTGTAGTCACCGCCCCTGATCTTCTTCTGAGCAGCCGTGAAATGCCGATCCGGGATGGTTGGATTCGCTGACCGCGCATCATCCATACGTCTCATCAACGACGTGAATTGCTCTTCCAAATCTTCGGTCTTGCTTGTAGCGCCGATGCGAGAGGCCTGACGGAAACCATCTTGCAGTGTTTTAAACCGATTCGCGCTGTCAGCGATAGTCGCAAGGCTCACGTCGAGGTCAAGCGCCTTGAAGATGGCGGGGAACAAGCCCGCGATCAACGACAGAATCGCAATAGCACCGTCATACGTTGGATCTCGCACCAGGATTCTTGCGCTGGCAAACGAACCACAGATGATCGGCACGACGATGAAAACTATGCGCAGCTTGCGCGTCTCTTTCTGCCAACTGAACAGTGCTGTGGATGTGTATAGACAGGATTCTTCCTGCCGCTTGCATTCGTCAATGATTTCTTGCGCTCGCGTATCCATCATGTCCACTTC
>JBATPF010000036.1:0-6535 GCA_049291355.1 Giesbergeria sp. | reverse complement strand
GCCCAAGCCCCCGTTGAAGTAGCCGCCGTAGGCTGCGACGATCAAAACGCCCGCCGTGGCTTTGGCGGTGGAGGGCTTACCGCCCGCCGTCCATTCGCGCAGCTTGGGGCCGAGCGCAAACAGCAGTGTGGCAGCCAGCAGCAGCCAGGGCACGATGATGGAAAACAGGTCGTTGGACGTGACCAGGAGGAGGCCCGCGCCCGCTGCGCCGCCAATGAGCGAGAGCACCACCAGGCGCGGCATCGAGAGCCCCGGCGGCGGCTGCGTGTCTTCGCGAAAGCCCCAGGCGCCCGCCGCGTAGCCGGGCAGCAGCGCCACCGTGCCGGTGGCATTGGCCACCACGGGGGGTACGCCGACGAACACCAGCGCGGGCAGGGTCAGAAAACTGCCGCCTCCGGCGACGGAGTTGAGGGCGCCGGCGACAAAGGCGGCGGTGAGAAGCAGGCTGGTATCGAACATGGGGGATACGGGGCGGGCGTCGCGCCAAGCCAGAGTTTTAGAGCTATCTTAGGTGCAGTTAATTGCAGGTTTTGGTTTTATTGCATGCAAATTTGGTTGTAGTGCTGTGTCTGATGGCGCGACGGCCTGCTGGTTTCAAGGTGCCAAGTGCGCGCCAATGCACTTCTTTGCATGTTCAGGCGTAGGGGTCGGCAAAACCCAGTTCAGCCAGGATGGCGGTTTCGTAGGCTTCCATCTCGCGCGCATCCTGCGCGCTGGTCTCGTGGTCCCAGCCCTGGGCGTGCAGGGCGCCGTGTACCAGGAGGTGGGCGTAGTGCTCCTCCAGGGTTTTGTTTTGCTCCAGCGCCTCGCGCGCCACCACGGGGGCGCACAGCACCAGGTCGGCCAGCACCATGGGTTCCTGCGCGTAATCGAAGGTGAGCACGTTGGTGGCGTAGTCCTTCTGGCGGTAATCGCGGTTGAGCTGGCGGCCTTCGTCCTCATCGACGATGCGCACGGTGATTTCGGCGTCGACCGAGAGAGCGTGGCGAATCCAGCGTGCCACCCGATGGCGCGCCAGCACGGCGCGGTGCTCGGGGGCGGCGGCGAAGCGCGCGAACTGCAGGGACAAGGAAAGTGCAGGCAGAGCCATATATTTATGGTGTTTCAGGCCTCTAGCGCTTATCTGGTAAGCGCTAGCAGCTATATTAAAAATAGCAAACTACGCCGCCCGCGCACGCCCCGGTCGCCCGGCAGCGTCGTAGGCGTCCACGATGCCTGCCACCAGTGGGTGGCGCACCACGTCCGCGCTGGTAAAGCGCGTCACCGAAATGCCTTTGACGCGCTTGAGAATGTGTTCGGCTTCGACCAAGCCGCTCATTGCGCCCTTGGGCAGGTCGATCTGGCTCACGTCGCCAGTGACCACCGCGCGCGCGCCAAAGCCGATGCGGGTGAGGAACATCTTCATCTGCTCGGGCGTGGTGTTCTGCGCTTCGTCCAGGATGATGAAGGCGTTGTTCAGCGTGCGCCCGCGCATGAAGGCCAGCGGCGCGATCTCCAGCTGGTTGCGCTCGAACGCCTTTTGCACCTTGTCGTAACCCATGAGTTCGTACAGCGCGTCGTACAGCGGGCGCAGGTAGGGGTCGACTTTTTGCGCCAAATCCCCCGGCAGGAAGCCCAGGCGTTCGCCCGCTTCCACCGCCGGGCGGGTGAGCACAATGCGCTGCACGGCCGAGCGCTCCAGCGCATCCACCGCGCACGCCACGGCCAGATAGGTTTTGCCGGTGCCCGCTGGGCCGATGCCCAGGCTGATGTCGTGCGTGGCGATATTGGCCAGGTACTGCGCCTGGGTGGCGGTGCGGGCGCGCAGGTCGGCGCGGCGGGTGGTGAGCTGCGAGCCGTCCACGAGGGCATCGGCCAGCTCGCCGTCTCCGGCCAGCATGAGCTGAATGGTTTCGTCGCTCACGGGCCGGTCGGCGATTTCGTAGACCGCCTGCAGCATCTCCATGGCCTGGGTGGCGCGCGCCTTGGGGCCGTCCACCTTGAACTGCTCGTGCCGGTGTGCAATGCTGACTTGCAGCGCCGCCTCGATGGTGCGCAAATGGCAGTCGGCCGGGCCGCACAGGTGCGACAGACGAGCGTTGTTGTGGGGAGTGAAGGTGTGGCGCAGGATCACGCTGATAATTCCGGCCGGTAAGGCCAACGGTGAAGCGCGATGTGCGCGATGCGACGAGAAGGACTGCAATGATAGGCAAGTTGACCGGCACCCTGCTGGAGAAGAATCCCCCCGAGGTGCTGCTCGATTGCCACGGCGTGGGCTACGAGGTGCAGGTGCCCATGAGCACCTTCTACAACCTGCCGGCGTTGGGCGAGCGCGTCAGCCTGCTTACCCAGTTCATCGTGCGCGAGGACGCGCAGCTGCTGTACGGTTTTGCCAGCGTGCAAGAGCGCGCCGCATTCCGCGAGCTGATCAAGGTGGCCGGCGTCGGCCCGCGCACGGCGCTGGCGGTGCTTTCGGGCATGGGCGTGGCCGATCTGGCGCAAGCCATCACCTTGCAAGAGGCCGGCCGTCTGGTGAAGGTGCCTGGCATTGGCAAGAAAACCGCCGAACGCTTGCTGCTGGAACTCAAAGGCAAGCTCGGCGCCGAACTCCCCGGCGCGGCCGCGCTGGCCAAAAGCGATGCGCAGGGCGACATCCTGCAGGCTCTCCTGGCGCTGGGCTACAACGACAAGGAAGCGGCGGCGGCGCTCAAGGCGCTGCCGACGGATGTGGCGGTGAGCGACGGCATCCGGCTGGCGCTCAAGGCACTGGGAAAATAGCGCAGCGCGGCATCGAATTGATTTTTGCAAGGATAGGTATGAATAACAGGTTTCACAGCGGACGGTTGGCTGCCGTAATTTTCGCGGCAGCCGCACTGGCAGCCTGCGGCGGCGGAGGCGACGTCGCCGAGTCTTCTTCGCCGGGCGCAGCCGTACTGGAAGTGGAGGCACGCGTCCAGCCCCCGAGCTTGCAAGAGGCCGCAGTCATCAAATCGCGCGCGCTGCCCAGCGGCGAGCGGGCTGAGGCCGTTGAAATAAGCCTGGGACCGCTGAATCTCAGCAAGAACGCATTGCTGCAAGACCCAGGCGCACGCCTCATCGGCTTGGCACGCCCCCTTCCTGCCAGCGGATCGCCCGAGGCCACGGCAGCGCTGCTTCACTGGCACGCTACCCCTGCCGGAGGCTTGGTGGCGGCGCTGAGCGTTTCAGCGCAAGGTGCGTACGGCCTGCGCATGGGTCTGCGCGTGGAGGCCCTGCCGAGCAGCGCAATGCTGCGGGTCTATAGCCAGAGTCGACCGGAGACGGTGTATGAAATGTCCGGTCAGCAAATCCTGCAGCTGATCGCTCGCAACCTGGAGGCGGGCGATGCCGAGGCAGCTGCACGTACCTGGTGGACACCGGAGATGGGTTCGCCCGAACAGACCCTGGAGATTGAATTGCCGGCCGGCACCGACCCGAGCGCGCTGCGCCTCTCGGTACCGCAGGTGTCGCACATCTTTGAGGACCTCTCGCTGCCGACAGAAGGCGCCCTGGAAACCAAGATCAACGAGTCAGACACTTGCAATCTGGACGCCACATGTTACGACGAGCTCGCCGCGCAGCGTGACTCAGTGGCGCGCATGCTGTTCAGCAAAGATGGCAATACCTATGCCTGTACCGGCACTTTGCTCAACGATGTCGCTGGCTCCGGGACGCCGTATTTCCTCAGCGCCAACCACTGCATTTCTACTCAGAGCGCCGCAGGCAGCCTGCAGACCGACTGGTTCTATCGATCGCCCACCTGCAACAGCCGCACGCTGTCGGCAGCTTCCACGCGGCGCCTGGGAGGAGCGACACTGCTGTATGCCAGCTCGTCCACGGATTCGACCTTGCTGCGCCTGAACGAAGCTCCGCCCGCTGGCGCTCGTTTCGCTGGCTGGGATGCATCGGCGCAGCCGGTCGGATTGAACGTATTTGGCTTGCACCATCCTCAGGCGGATCTGCTCAAAGTGAGCCTCGGAAATATAACGAACCTCACCGCATGCAGCAGCACTTCGAACACCTCATTTAGCTGCAGCGGCACCAGCGGCAACTATTACCGCGTGGCTGTGTCCAGCGGCACGAGCCAAGGAGGGAGCAGCGGTTCGGCGTTGTTTTCCCTAGGAAGCAAGTATGTGATCGGCACCTTGTACGGCGGAGTCACAAGCTGCAGCGCCACCGGCGCATTTGATATGTATGGGCGGTTTGATGTTGCCTACAACGACGGGCTCAAGACATGGTTGGCCGGCAACACTGGTGGGGACGGTAGCGGGACCGTGACCGGGACCGGTGGGGGCGCGTCGACGCTAGGCAGTCTATTCCGAATATTACTGGGCCCAAAATAATTTCCCCCAAATGTGCTTGCACATTTGAGAGAAGTAGCATGCCAGTTACTTTGCGTCGACTAGGATTTTAAAAATATCGTGCCCCTGAATCGAATAACTTTTGGTGGAAAGGGGTGTTACATCGGTAATGGATATACTGACACTTTTTAGGTTGTCGGTGGTTTTCTCCTTGGAAAATGCACATATTGCCTCACCTGGAGCAAACGCAACCAGTATGGCTGCGTCTGTAGGTCGCCCCGGTGTGCGACCTATGCTGGAGCTATAAACGGTGGTTAAATCGGAAGAATTTCCACCACGAGGACTTCCGTTTAAATATCTGTCGCCAAGCCAATCATCGTTGGTCCAAACATTGACTCCCTTAAGATCTTGCACTACCAGAGTGGAGTCTGAATTCGCTTCGTTGGACTCTGCAAATACAATCAAGATTTTCGAACCTTGAAATGTTATGCCTCCAGTTTCAATGATGGTGCAGCCCGAGGCCGATGCGGTCCGTGATTGAAGGTTGTTGGTGCTGATATTTAAGAGGCCTGCGTATGAAGAGAGAGTAAGCAGTGATAGAACGCAAAAAACGGTAGATTTGATTTTTTTCATAGTCGGTTCAGTGAATATTGCTTTAATGAATTTAAATAATTGATGTTATTTTTCAATTATTATTTTTGATGGAAATAAATGATACATTGGCGAGTATTTGTCGAAATAGGTGTTAGCCCTTATGTACTCCTCTGACATAGATCGACTCGCATTGGGCTCTATAGTCTATGTTGGAGTGTTTGCAGGAACTCTGCCCACGTGACCATCCAGACCGACGATTTCGCTCCCGCGCCGTCCAAGCGCGTCATTTCCGCTGCCCCCGCCTCTCCCCAGGAAGAGGCGATCGAGCGTGCGCTGCGCCCCAAGCTGCTGCAGGAGTATGTGGGCCAGGCCAAGGCACGCGAGCAGTTGGAGATCTTTATTGGGGCCGCAAAAAGGCGCGGCGAGGCGCTCGACCATGTATTGCTGTTTGGCCCGCCCGGTCTGGGCAAGACCACGCTTTCGCACATTATTGCCGCCGAGCTGGGAGTGAACCTGCGCCAGACCAGCGGCCCGGTGCTGGAAAAGCCCAAGGATCTGGCGGCGCTGTTGACGAACCTGGAGCGCAACGATGTGCTCTTTATCGACGAGATCCACCGCCTCAGCCCGGTCGTCGAAGAAATCCTCTATCCCGCATTAGAGGATTACCAGATCGACATCATGATTGGCGAAGGCCCGGCGGCGCGTTCCATCAAGCTCGATCTGCAGCCCTTCACGCTGGTGGGCGCCACCACCCGCGCCGGCATGTTGACGAATCCGCTGCGCGACCGCTTTGGCATCGTGGCCCGGCTGGAGTTTTATACGCCCGAAGAGCTGGCGCGCATCGTCACCCGCAGCGCCGGGCTGCTGGGCACGCCGATGGACGAGGCCGGAGGTTTTGAGCTCGCGCGGCGCTCGCGCGGCACGCCGCGCATCGCCAATCGGCTGCTGCGCCGCGTGCGCGATTACGCCGAAGTCAAGGGCGATGGCCACATCACGCAGGATATCGCCAACCGGGCGCTGGCCATGCTGGATGTCGATCCTCAAGGCTTTGACGTGATGGACCGCAAGCTCCTTGAAGCACTCATTCACCGCTTCGACGGTGGCCCGGTGGGTCTGGACAACATTGCGGCCAGCATTGGCGAAGAGGCCGGCACCATTGAAGACGTGATCGAACCCTATCTGATTCAGCAAGGCTATCTGCAGCGCACCACGCGCGGCCGCGTGGCCACGCTGGCGGCCTACCGCCATCTGGGCGTCACGCCGCCGCAAGCCGCTGGGGGTTTGTTCGACGCCGGGACGCAGCCATGAGCCGGCGTCGGCTGGCGCTGTGGCTGCTGGGTCTCGGCGTTCTGCTGGGTGTTCTGGCCGTGGCGGCCAGCCTCTGGCTGCGCGGGCCGCAGGTGGATGTGATTGAAGTTCGGCGCGCACCGCTGGTGCGCACGCTGCAGTTCTCGGCGCGCGTGGCGACCCTCTCTCGCGTGGACATCGGCAGCACCGTTACCGGCCGGGTTGCGCAGGTGCGGGTCAGTGAAGGCGCCGAGGTCCGCGAGGGCGACGTATTGGTCCAACTGGAAGACAGCGAATGGCGTGCTGCGCTGGCCCAGGCCGAAGCGGGCGAAGCGCAGGCGCGCGCACGATTGGCG
>JBATPF010000035.1:0-1964 GCA_049291355.1 Giesbergeria sp. | reverse complement strand
AGCACTACCACGTGCCGCTGCTGGTCAGCCCGTGGAGCTACTCCACCTACCGCGGCTCGTAGTTCGGTGCAACCCCCTGAGGCGCTGCGCGCCTTCCCCCTTCTCTCGCAACGCTTCGCGCTGCGGGAAGGGGGACGCCGCCAGCGCGGCGGGGCGGCCCTTGCGCGGCGGCCGCTGGCTTAGCGGCGTCGATATACAGGTTTGGTTGCCGCGCCCAAATGGAAGGAAATCAATCCTGCCCTTCGGTCAAGGTGTCGAGTTGAAATTTACCGCTCTTGTCCCACAGCCAGGTGTCGGTGTAGGTGACTTTTCCCATGCGGGTGGGTGCCGGGAACGGTCCCGCAGCGCGCACGGTGCGTTCGATTTCTGCCATGACTTCCGGTGCGTGGCTCGGTGCGCGCATCCACGATGTGCGCAGCACGCGACCTTTGGCGTCGATGTCCACCTGCAGCACCCCAATGGCATAGAGCAGGGGCGGCAAGCGGCCTTTGTAGATACGGGAAGCATTCAGGCCGTAGAGGTGGCTTGCAGCGTCCTGGCGGTAGGCGCGCGGGTTGCTAGCGGCCGAAGGGCGTGCCGAGCCCTGCGCCCCAGGGACGGGGCCGATCACATGGGGCAAAGTGGTGGGAGGAGCGGCGTCGTCCGGAACTTCGGGAGACGGACTGGGTGCCGAGCGGCAGGAGGCGATCACGGCCGCAACGGACGCCATGAGCCCGGTGCGGAACCATCGGCTACGCGGCGCAGTGGGCGGTGGAGAGTCGGATTTCATGGCAATGGATGGACAGGAGCTTGATCCATGGCATTTTTGCACCAGTTCCTGGAAGGCCTTCGTAGGGCACCGGCCTGTCTTGTGACCATCGAGAGCACCCAGGGCTCCGCGCCGCGCGAGGTGGGCGCGTGGATGGCAGTGTTTGAAGACCAGGTTCTGGGCACGATCGGCGGCGGCCATGTGGAGTTTGACGCCATGGCCCATGCGCGCAGCCGCTTGCCGGGCCCGCAGCCCCTGGCGAGTGAAACCTTGCGCTATGCCCTCGGACCCAGTCTGGGCCAATGCTGCGGTGGTGTGATGCACCTGCGGTTTGAGAATCTCTCGGTGCACGATGCCGAGCTGGCGAGCCTGCAAAAACGCCTTTCGCCCACACTCCAGCCCCTGGCGCTGTTTGGCGGCGGCCATGTGGGGCATGCGCTGGTGCAGGTGCTTTCTCCCTTGCCTTTCGCGATCACCTGGATCGACAGCCGCGACGGCATTTTTCCAAATCCGGCGCCAGAGAGTGTGGTGTGCGAGCATTCGGAGCCGGTGCACGGCGCCGTGCCGCAACTGGCGAGCGGCTCCAGCGTGTTGATCATGAGTTTCAGCCACGCCGAAGACCTGGACGTCGTCGCCGCCTGCCTCACGCGCCAGCGGGCAGCGGCAGACTTGGCGTTCATCGGGTTGATCGGCAGTGCCACCAAATGGGCCACGTTTCGCAGCCGCCTGCGCCGACGCGGATTCTCAGACGACGAACTGCAGCAGGTGACCTGCCCGATCGGGGTGCCGGGCATTCTGGGCAAGCAGCCTGAGGTGATTGCCGTGGCCGTTGCGGCGCAGCTGCTGCAACAATTGAACGCCGGATTTGAGGGTAAATCCGGGGGCTGATGGCGATCAGGGTGCTGGAATTGCACACAAAATTTGCATACACTTCGCCCTGTGTCGCAGCGGTGCCCAGGGCGGGCGGGTCAACTGGCCCCCAATCCCCGAGTGCGCGACCTCTTTTTCTGCTCAGAGCGCCCGCAGTGGTGAGCAGATTGTCACAGCGGCGTGCATCGCAACCGCCGCGGAGGTCACCCCATGGAAAGTTATCTGTTTGACTGGGCCAACCTGCTGCTGCGCTGGGTCCACGTCATCACCGCCATTGCCTGGATCGGCTCGTCGTTTTACTTCGATTTTCTCGACAGCAGCCTCACGCCGCCCGAGGACGCCGAGC
>JBATPF010000034.1:0-5715 GCA_049291355.1 Giesbergeria sp. | reverse complement strand
TCTCTGCACTGTTGCCAGTGCCGCCACCCTGCCCTCTTTACTGGAGACTTCCCATGAACGCACCCACTTCCGTCGCCGCCCTGGCCCCCACCGTCAAATTGCTCATTGGCGGCAAATTTGTCGAGTCGAAAACCACCGAATGGCGCGATGTAGTGAACCCTGCCACGCAGGAGGTGCTGGCGCGCGTACCGTTTGCCACCCAGGACGAAATCGAGGCCGCCATCGCCTCGGGCAAGGAAGCCTTCAAAACCTGGACGAAAACCGCCCGTGGCGCGCGCGCCCGCATCTTCCTGAAGTACCAGCAACTGATCCGCGAAAACATGGCCGAGCTGGCCGCCATCCTGACCGCCGAACAAGGCAAGACCCTGCCCGACGCCGAGGGCGACGTGTTCCGTGGCCTCGAAGTGGTCGAGCACGCGGCGAGCATCGGCAACCTGCAGCTCGGCGAGCTGGCCAACAACGTGGCCAATGGCGTGGATACCTACACCCTGCTGCAGCCGCTGGGCGTGTGCGCAGGCATTACCCCGTTCAACTTCCCGGCCATGATTCCGCTGTGGATGTTCCCCATGGCGATTGCCACGGGCAACACCTTCGTGCTCAAGCCCTCCGAGCAAGATCCCATGGTCACCATGCGCCTGGTTGAGCTGGCGCTGGAAGCCGGCATTCCGCCCGGCGTGCTGAACGTGATCCACGGCGGTGAAATGGCGGTCAACGCCATCTGCGACCACAAGGACATCAAAGCCGTTTCGTTTGTCGGCTCGACCAAGGTCGGCACCCATGTGTACAACCGCGCCACCCTGGCCGGCAAGCGCGCGCAATGCATGATGGGCGCCAAGAACCACGCCATCGTCCTGCCCGACGCCAACAAGGACCAAACCCTCAACGCCATCGCCGGTGCCGCGTTCGGCGCCGCTGGCCAGCGCTGCATGGCCCTGCCCGTGGTGGTGCTGGTGGGCGAGGCGCAAAAATGGATTCCCGAACTGGTGGCCAAGGCCCAAACGCTCAAGGTCAACGCCGGCACCGAAAAAGGCACCGATGTGGGGCCCGTCATCTCGTGCGCCGCCCTTTCGCGCGTGGAAGGCCTGATCGAACGCGGCATCGCCGACGGCGCCAAGTTGGAACTTGACGGCCGCAAGCCCCAGGTGGCAGGCTTTGAGAAGGGCAACTTCGTCGGCCCAACGATCTTCTCCAACGTGAAGCCCGGCATGGCCATTTACGACCAGGAAATCTTTGGCCCCGTACTGGCCCTGGTGGCCGCCGACGACATCGACCAAGCGATCGAATTCATCAACGAAAACCCCAACGGCAACGGCACCGCCCTCTTCACGCAAAGCGGCGCCGCAGCGCGCAAGTTCCAGGAAGAGATCGACGTCGGCCAGGTCGGCATCAACGTGCCAATCCCTGTGCCAGTGCCGCTGTTCTCGTTCACCGGTTCGCGCGCTTCCAAGCTCGGCGACCTGGGCCCCTACGGCAAACAGGTGGTGATGTTCTACACCCAGACCAAGACCGTCACGGCGCGCTGGTTCGACGACAGCACGACCAGCCATGGCGTGAACACCACTATTAGTCTTAAGTAACTCCCCCCTGCGTCGCTTACGCGCCTTCCCCCCTCTCTGCGGCGCTTCGCTTGCGGAGCGGGGACACCGCCAGCGCGGCGGGGCGGCGCGGCCGGCCTAGGCCCTTGCGCGGCGGTCGCTGGTATTGGGCAGCGCCAGTTTCACGCAGTGTCAGGTGGCTAATGGCGTCAGGGAAAATCGAGACAAATAGGGATCTAGCGCTTATTCCATAAGCGATAGCAGCTACAAAAATAAAAGCAAAACACACCAGGAGACCCGCAGATGGACTTTGAACTGAACGAAGACCAGCGCGCCTTTGCGCAGACTGCGCGCGACTTCACTGTGGCCGAGCTGGCGCCGCACGCGGCCGAGTGGGATGCCAAGGCCATCTTCCCCAAAGCCACCATCGCCAAAGCCGGCGAGCTGGGTTTCTGCGGCCTCTATGCGCCCGAATCGATTGGTGGCCTGGCCTTGCCCCGGCTCGACGCCACGTTGGTGTTCGAGGAAATGGCGGCGGTTGACCCATCGACCACCGCTTTCATCACCATCCACAACATGGCGACCTGGATGCTCGGCACCTGGGGCACCGAAGCGGTGCGCGAGCGTTGGGGCGCGCTGCTGACCAGCGGCGAAAAACTGGCCTCCTACTGCCTGACCGAACCCGGCGCCGGGTCCGACGCCGCATCGCTCAAGACCCGCGCTGAGCGCACAGAGGGCGGTTACCGCATCAACGGCTCCAAAGCCTTTATCTCGGGCGCTGGCGCCACCGACGTTCTGGTGCTCATGGCCCGCACGGGCGACGCGGCCAGCGGCGCACGCGGCATCAGCGCCTTTGCCGTGCCGGCCGATGCGCCCGGCATCAGCTACGGCAAGAAGGAAGAAAAAATGGGCTGGAACAGCCAGCCCACGCGCACCATCAGTTTTGACAACGTTGAAATTCCGGCCGACCACCTGCTGGGCAGCGAGGGCGAAGGCTTCAAGATCGCCATGAAGGGTCTGGACGGCGGGCGCATCAACATTGCCACCTGCTCAGTCGGCGCCGCGCAAGGCGCGCTCACGCAGGCGCAAAGCTACATGCAGGAGCGCAAGCAGTTCGGCAAGACCTTGGCGAGCTTCCAGGCCCTGCAGTTCAAGCTGGCCGACATGGCGACCGAGCTCGTCGCCGCGCGGCAAATGGTGCGCCTGGCTGCCAGCAAGCTCGACGCCGGCGCGCCGGACGCCTCCACCTACTGCGCCATGGCCAAGCGCTTTGCCACCGATGCGGGCTTTACCGTCTGCAACGAAGCCCTGCAACTGCACGGCGGCTACGGCTATATCCGCGAATACCCGCTAGAGCGCCTGCTGCGCGACAGCCGCGTGCACCAGATTCTGGAAGGTACGAACGAAATCATGCGCGTCATCATTGCGCGGCGCATGCTCGAAGACGACGCGCCGGATGCGATTCGCTAGCATTTCAATAGCTGCTACCGCATGGCCAGCAAGCGCTACCAGCCTTTTTTCTCACAAATCCAGCCGCTGCCCACCATGCCCGCCCGCCCTGTGGCCGATGAAACCCTGCAGCTCATCGCCGCAGTGCGGGACGCGCTGGCCGAGCACCTGGGCGGCGACGCGTCTATCGAAGAGCGCACGCTGTTCGGTTGCCACGCCTTCATGGTCCATGAGAAGCTGTGCCTCGCCGTGAAAGGCGAAGACCTGCTGGTGCGCCTGCCACCCGCCGAGCACGAAGCCACGGCCGAAACGCCCGGCCTGCGTGAGCTGGACCCACGCGGCGGCATGCGCGGCTACTTCTGGGTGGAGCCCGACGCCTACGCCACCCGCACCCAGTGGCAGCGCTGGATTGCCGGCGCCGTCGCCTTCAACCCGCAGGCCAAGGCATCGCCCCGGCGGCGCAAGCCAGCATCTGCATGACGGCCCGCCTGTGCACCAAAAAAATCAAGATTTTTGGCCTCTAGCGCTTACCCCATAAGCGCAAGCAGCTATCAAAAATAAAGTATTCCTTCAATCCATCACCACCAGGAGACAACACCATGCAAATCGCATTCATCGGCCTCGGCAACATGGGCGGCCCCATGGCCCTCAACCTCCAAAAAGCCGGCCACGACGTCCGCGCCTTTGACCTCTCGAAACCCGCTTGCGACAAGCTCGCCACCGACGGCCTGAAGATCGTTGCCGACGCCACGGCCGCTGTGCAAGGCGCCGAAGTCGTCATCAGCATGCTGCCCGCCAGCCAGCACGTCGAGGCCCTGTTCCTGGGCCGTGACGGCCAACCCGGCCTGCTGGGCGCAATCGCCAAAGGCGCGCTCGTCATCGACAGCTCGACCATCGCCGCCGCCACCAGCCAGAAAGTCGCCAAGGCCTTTGACGCCACCGGCATCGCCTTCATCGACGCGCCCGTCTCCGGCGGCACCGGCGGCGCCATTGCCGGCACCCTCACCTTCATGGTCGGCGGCAGCGAAGCGAATTTGGAGCGCGCCCGCCCCCTGCTGGAAAAAATGGGCGCAAACATCTTCCACGCCGGCGCCGTGGGCGCCGGCCAGACCGCCAAGATCTGCAACAACATGCTGCTCGGCATCCTGATGGCCGGCACCTCGGAGGCGATTGCCCTGGGCGTGGCCAACGGCCTGGACCCGAAAGTGCTGTCAGAAATCATGCGCCGCAGCTCGGGCGGCAACTGGGCGCTGGAGAAGTACAACCCGTTTCCTGGCGTGCATGAGAACGCACCGGCAAGCAAGGGCTACGCGGGAGGTTTCGGCACCGACTTGATGCTCAAGGACCTGGGATTGGCCCAGGAAAACGCCACCGCCATGAAGGCCAGCACGCCGCTGGGTGGCCTGGCGCGCTCGATTTATGCAGCGCACAGCCTGGCGGGGCATGGAGGGGAAGATTTTTCCAGCGTGATCAAGATGGTGCAGAAGAAGGGGTGAGGCACTCTTAAGCTTGCACGGTGATATTGCAGGCAGTATCATCCAACCCATGAATACGGCGACGAAGCTGCTTGTTGCGATGAGGCGCAACGCGCTTGATTGGCAAATCAATCAGCTTCAAACCGTAGCCAAGCAGCACGGCATTGATTGGCGGCACGATGGCGGTAGCCATTGCGTGTTCGTGCGGTCAGATGGCAAGACGCTGCCTGTGCCTGCCCACCGGCCGATCAAGCCGGTCTACGTAAAGAAGTTCGTCGAACTCGTGGACGGAGCATGAAAATGAGCAAGCTGGACGACTACCCCTTCGAAATTCGCCCGCTCAGTGCCGAAGAAGGCGGCGGGTACCTCATCTCCTTTCCGGACTTTGCCGAATGCATCTCCGACGGTGAAACGGTTGATGAAGCACTGACGAATGGCAGAGACGCGCTCAAAGCCACCATTGCCGCCCTCAAGGCGACCGGCCACGCCGTGCCAAAGGCCAATGCGGGTGGTGTGGCATCTGGAAAGTTCGTCGCGCGGGTTCCCAAGACGGTTCACGCACAGCTCGCCACGCGCGCAAAAATTGAAGGCGTTTCACTCAATGCCCTTGTGCTCACTTTCATAGCACAAGGGCTCGGTCGCAAGGAAGGTCGAGCGTAGGCGCCGTGGGCGCCGGCCAGACCGCCAAGATCTCCAACAACATGCTGCTCGGCATCCTGATGGCCGGCACCAGCGAAGCGATTGCCCTGGGCGTCGCCAACGGCCTGGACCCGAAAGTGCTGTCTGAGAGCATGCGCCGCAGCTCGGGCGGCAACTGGGCGCGGGAGAAGTACAACCCGTTTCCTGGCGTGACTGACACGCGCCTGTCCGGGTATGCGGGGGGGGGTTGGGACTGATTTGATGCTCAAAGACTTGGGATTGGCGCAGGAAAACGCCACGGCCAAGAAGGCCAGCACACCGTTGGGTGGCCTCGCACGCTCGATTTATGCGGCGCACAGTCTGGCGGGGCATGGCGGGGAAGACTTTTCCAGCGTAATCAAGATGGTGCCGAAATAGGGGTGATGCGCGGCCGCGCGTTCGCGTGTTGCGGCTTGAGACGGGCGCTGTAGGATGTCAATCGCATCACAGCGCGGGGCCGTCTGAATTTTTGTGTTCGAGGCGCTTGAAGACTTGTCCACGGCGGCGGGCGTCGCTTGCGACGAACGAGCGACGCGGTGGGCAAGTCGGTCGTACATCTTAAGCGGCGGTTTTTGTGA
>JBATPF010000033.1:0-8273 GCA_049291355.1 Giesbergeria sp. | reverse complement strand
CCCCGCTGCTGTCGCCGCGCCGGATGTGCAGGCGATGGCCCGGCTGCTGGGTGTGCAGCCCAGCGCCGCAATGGCTTCGGCGCAGCCCGCCGCAGGCAGCCGTTACACCCTGGTAGGCCTGCTTGCGGGCCGGGACGGTACCAGTGGCGCCGCCTTGATCGCCGTGGCCGGCCAGCCCGCCAAGCCGTTTCGTGTGGGCAGCGCGGTGGATGGAGATCTGGTGCTGCAGAGTCTGGATGCGCAAGCAGCCAAGCTGGGCCCTGCAGGTGCGCAAGCGACACTGACCCTATCGGTGCCGACAAGCCCATAACGTCCGCTGGCAGCACCACCGCGTGTTGCGCGGAGCCAGTCGATTCAAGCTGACAGCGGCAGTGGGCCGCTGCGCTGGCGGTCCGCTTGGTGTGAAATCTTGATCCGTCTATCCCAACCTCGCGCGTCGCGTGGAGCACTCCTTGTCCGGCCCTGCCTATGCCGGCACACTCCCATTTGGACGTGTAACGCGCGCGGAGCTTGCGTTGGTCTTGGCGCTGATGAGCGCGAACACACCAGTGGTTTACTGTTTATTTATACAGTAAACTGCTCCTCCCGTGTCCGCCCTCCCGCTTTGGTCCGAAGACGCACCGTCTCCGCCGGACCGTTCTCTCCCCATCGCATCTGGCTTCGACCGGCGGGTGCTGCCCACGCGCGTGTCCGAAGCGCTTTGGCGGGGATCGGAGATGGGTGGCATGGATGCGCCTACCGTGGTCACCGGGTTTGCTGCTTTGGACGCAGAGCTGCCTGGCGGCGGGTGGCCAACGCATAGCCTGAGCGAATTGCTGCTGGCGCAGGCAGGGCAGTGCGAATGGCGCTTGCTCGGGCCCGCCTTGCCTGCGCTGGTGCAGGGCGGTGGCCGCATCTACCTGATTGCGCCTCCCAAGCAGCCCCATGCCGGCGGTCTGTTGCAGTTGGGCCTACCGGCAGCACAAGTGGTCTGGATCGATGCCACGGCGCCCGCAGACAGGCTCTGGGCCACCGAGCAGATCGTCAAGTCCGACCCTGCGGGCGCCATCCTGGCGTGGTTGCCGCAGGCGCGTGCGGAGCAGTTGCGGCGTCTGCAGGTGCACGCGCAGGGGTGCAGCGCGCCGGTGTTTTTGTTTCGTCCGGCGCTGGCCCTGCGCGACGCCTCGCCGGCACCGCTGCGCGTGTCGGTGCATCTGGAGGCAGGGTGGTGTCTTGGGCTGCGCATTCCCAAGCGCCGCGGTGTGCCGTTGGACGAGGTTCTGCATTTGGCGGCCATGCCCGCAAACCTGGTGTCCGCCATTCCGCCGCGGCTGATGTCGATTCCCGCACCGGCTGGTGCACGTTGGTCTTCGGTAATTCCAGATGCTCGGACATTGGGCCGCGCTGCTCCCCATGCCTTTGCCCGGCTGCCCATCGCCCATTGATGCGCCTTCGCTGGGCATCTGGGCGCTGCAGTTCACGCCTCGGGTGGCCCTGCTGGAAGAAGCGGTGGTGGCAGAGGTGGGCGCCTGCGCGCGTCTGTTTGGCGGCATGGAGCCGCTGCAGCGCACCGTGCAAGCGCAGGCCGGGGACATTGGTGTCCGCCTGGCCTGGGCGCCCACAGGCAGCGCCGCGCTGGCTTTGGTGCGCCAGGGTCAGCGCGATGGTTTTGCCGCGCCGCTGGCGCAGATTCTGGATGCCCTGCCGCTCGCCAGCCTGACGCCGGTGGCCCGCCACGGCGCCACGCTGGAGCGCATGGGCTGCCGTACCCTGGGCGACGTGCGCAAACTGCCGCGCGGGGGGCTGGCCCGGCGCTTCGACAAAGCCTTGCTTCTGGCGCTCGACCAAGCCTATGGATTGCGCCCCGAGGCCTACGAATGGGTCGTGCTGCCCGAGAGCTTTCATGCGCGTCTGGAGCTGATGGCCCGCGTCGAGACAGCTCCGGCGCTGCTCTTTGGCGCCCGCCGCCTTCTGGTGCAAATGGCGGCTTGGTTGTCTGCGCGCCGTCTGGGCGCCACGGCCTTCACTTTGCGCTGGCGCCACGACGCCATGGGGCCCAAGAATGCCGGTGCGGGCGGCGAACTCACCATCCGCACCGCGCAACCAACACAGAACGTCGAACACTTTGCCCGTTTGCTGGGCGAGCATCTGGACAAGCTGCGGCTGCTGGCCCCTGCGGGAGAGATTGAACTGCTCGCCTCTGAAGTGGCATCGGTGGTGGAGAACAACCGGTCTTTGCTGCCCGACGTGGTCTGCAAGGGCGCGTCGGTGGAGCTGGCGCTCGAACGCATTGCCGCGCGGCTTGGAGAACACTGTGTGCGCTGCCCGGCGCTGACACCCGACCACCGCCTGGAATGGATGCAGCGCTGGGAGACCCGCAGCCCGCAGCGCACCCGGCGCAGCGAGCCGCCGTACGGCCTACCCCTGCCCACCTGGATTCTGGACGCGCCCTTGCGCCTGGCCGAGCGCGAGCACCGGCCCATCTACCAAGGCCCCTTGCAAATGCTGCTCGGACCGGACCGGGAGGAAGGCGGCTGGTGGCACCGCAGCGCTGGGGATGGCGGGGACGAAGAGGCGCTCAATGTGCAGCGCGACTATTGGCTGGCTTTGAGCCCGCACGCAGGGCTGCTTTGGGTGTTCCAGCAGCGCCTGGCGGGGGACCAGACGGCCTGGTTCCTTCACGGGCACTTTGGATGAAGGAGCGCCGCGTGCCAACCCCGTACCCCTTGCCCGACTATGCAGAATTGCGCTGCATTTCCAATTTCACTTTCCTGCGCGGTGCCAGCCGCCCCGAGGAACTGGTCGAGCGCGCCAAAGCCCTGGGCTACCGCGCCCTGGCGATCACCGACGAATGCAGCATGGCCGGCGTGGTGCGTGCGCATGTGGCCGCCAAGCAGGCAGGGCTTGCTTTGGTTCTGGGCGCGCAATTCCTCGTTCAGGCCAGGCACGCGGACGAAGCAGCATTCACGCTGGTGCTGCTGGCCTGCAACCTCCAGGGCTACGGCAATCTGTGCGCTTTCATCACCCAACTGCGCCGTGCTTCTGAAAAAGGAACCTACCGTCTCACGCTGGACGGCATCGCGGGCAGCGATCTGCGGGACTGTCTGGCGCTGTTGTGTCCCGAGCGCAGCGCCAGTGGAGCACAGCTCGAATCCATGGGCCGCTGGGCTCTGGCGCAGTTCACCGGCCGCTGCTGGATCGGTGTCGAGCAGATCCGGCGCCTGGACGACGAGCTGTGGCTGCACCGCATGCGCGAGCTTTCTGCCTTGACGGCGCTGCCCCTCGTGGCTGTGGGCGACGTGCACATGCACGTCCGCTCGCGCAAGCCTTTGCAGGATGTGCTGACCGCCACGCGCCTGGGCCAACCCCTGACCGAATGCGGCCACGCCTTGCAGCGCAGCGCCGAGCGGCATTTGCGCAGCCGGGTGCGCCTGGCGCAGACCTTCTCCGCCGATCTGCTGGCCGAGACCCTGCAGGTGGCCAAGCGATGCCATTTCAGCCTGGACGAGCTGCGCTACCAGTACCCCGACGAGGTGGTGCCGGCAGGGCACACGGCCGCCAGCTATCTGCGCCAGGCCACTTACGAAGGCGCTGGCCGGCGCTGGCCGGCCGGCATTCCCACCAAAGTGCAGGAGCAGATCGAGCACGAACTGGATTTGATCTGTGAGCTGCGCTACGAGGCCTACTTTCTGACGGTCTACGACATCGTGGCCTTTGCGCGCTCGCGCCACATCCTGTGCCAGGGACGCGGCTCGGCCGCCAACAGCGTGGTCTGCTACTGCCTGGGCGTGACCGAAGTGGACCCGGCGCGCATGTCGGTGCTGTTTGAGCGCTTTATCTCCAAAGAGCGCAACGAACCTCCCGATATCGACATCGATTTCGAGCACCAGCGGCGCGAGGAAGTCATTCAGTACCTGTACAGCAAGTACGGGCGCGATCGCGCTGCCCTCACCGCCGCAGTCGCCACCTACCGGCCGCGCTCGGCCATCCGCGATGTGGGCAAGGCCCTGGGTTTTGACTTGGCCACTGTGGACGCCATTGCCAAGGGCCAGCAGTGGTTCGACGGCAAACAGGTGCGGCTGGAGCGGTTTGACGAACTGGGAATGGAAACCGAATCGCTGGCCGTGCGCCAGCTCATTGCGCTGACTGGCCAGCTCATTGGCTTTCCCCGGCACCTTTCGCAGCACACGGGCGGCTTTGTGCTGACCCGCGATCTGCTGTGCCGCATGGTGCCGGTGGAGAACGCCTCCATGCCCGAGCGCACCGTCATCCAATGGGACAAGGACGATCTGGACGCGGCCGGCCTGCTCAAGGTGGATGTGCTGGCGCTGGGCATGCTCTCGGCCATCCGGCGCGCGCTGGACTTCATCGGCCTGCGCCGGGGCTACGACTTTGGGATGCAAGACATTCCCGCAGAAGACGGCGCCACCTACGACATGATCTGCAAGGCCGACACCGTGGGCGTGTTCCAGATCGAAAGCCGGGCACAAATGAGCATGCTGCCGCGCCACAAACCCCGGTGCTTTTACGACCTGGTCATTCAAGTCGCCATCGTGCGGCCAGGCCCCATTCAGGGCGGCATGGTGCATCCCTACCTCAACCGGCGCCAGGGCAAGGAGCCGGTGACCTACCCCAGCAAAGACCTCGAATTGGCGCTGGGCCGCACGCTGGGCGTGCCGGTGTTTCAGGAGCAGGTGATGCAGGTGGCCATGCTGGCGGCAGGCTTTACGCCTGGCGAGGCCGATGGTTTGCGCCGCTCCATGGCGGCATGGAAACGCAAGGGCGGGCTGGAGAAGTACTACAGCAAGATTGTCGACGGCATGACGGCGCGCGGCTACGAGCAAGCCTTTGCCGAATCGATCTTCGAGCAGATCAAGGGGTTCTCGGAGTACGGGTTTCCCGAGAGCCATTCGGCCAGCTTTGCGCTGCTGGTCTATGCCTCGTCCTGGATCAAGTGCCACGAGCCCGCAGCCTTCCTTGCTGCCCTGCTCAACAGCCAGCCGCTGGGTTTTTATTCGGCCAGCCAACTGGTTCAGGATGCGCGGCGCCACGGCGTTCTGGTGCGGGCCGTCGATGTCATGCACAGCGGTGTTGAATCGTCGCTCGAAGACTTGCCCGACACACCGGCCGTGCGTTTGGGCCTGCATTTGGTCCACGGCCTGCGTTCGGCCAGCGCAGAGCGCATCGTGCTGGAGCGCACCACGGCGCCGTTTGACAGCGCTGAAGACCTGGCACGCCGCGCCCGGCTGGAGCAGCCCGAGATGCAGAAACTGGCCGCTGCCGGCGCCTTGCACAGTCTCGCGGGCCACCGCAGGCAGCAGGTGTGGGAGGCCGCGGCGCTGCATGCTCCGCCCAAGCTGCTGCAGGACGCACCGATCGACGAAGACGATCTTGAGCTTGCGCCCGCGCCAGAAGGTGAGGAAGTGCTGTGGGACTACCGCGCTACCGGGTTGACGCTGCGCTCGCATCCCATGGCGCTGCTGCGGCCCCGGCTGGACCGCTACCGGCTCAAGACCTCAGAGGAACTGCGCCAGATACCCAACGGGCGCACGGTGCGCACGGCTGGCATCGTCACCGTGCGCCAGCAACCGCAGACGGCCAACGGGACCATTTTTGTCTCCATTGAAGACGAGCATGGGTCCACGCAGGTCATCGTCTGGCGCGCCGTGCGCGAAGCCCAGCGGCAGGTGCTGCTGGGCGCCCGCCTGCTGGCCATCAAGGGGCGCTGGCAACGCGAGGGCGAGGTGTGCAATCTGATTGCCGAGAAACTGGCGGATTTGACGCCGCTGCTTGGGCGTTTGGCCACTGCGAGCCGGGATTTCCGGTGATTGAGGGCTGCGCGGGCGCCCGCTGTCGGCCTGGCTTGCTCCCGCAGATCAGTGCGCGGGCTCGGGTGCCAGCCCACCTTGGCGCACCAACTCGTCGTACCACTGCGCATAGCCCCGGCTGCTGGGATGCAGGCCGTCTGCCGCGTGCATCAGTTTGGGTTGCAGCGCAAAGGGATCGGTCTCTGGCGGCTCCAGCAGACGCACGTAGCGCGCGCCGCTCTCCTGCGCGATCTGCTCCACCGCAGCATGCAATTGCTTGGACCGACGCGACATCAGCCACGAGATGGGCGGAGGAAAAAACGGTGCATGCCCTACGTTGCCGCTGGGCATCAGCACCACCACGTTTGCATGCGCCTGGGCCAGGCGCACGGTGGTTGCAATGTTCTCGCGCAGGCGCACGGCCGGGGTCAGGCGAATCACATCGTTGCCACCGGCCAGCACCAGCACCAGGTCGTAGCGCTTGTTGGCGGCGCGCAGTTGCTCTGCCACATCAGCGAATTTGGCGCCGTTCTCGGCTTGGTTGTCGATGAGCCAGTTCGGGTGGGCCCGGGCGATTCGGCCCGCCACGCTGTCGCGCGGGTGGGTGGCGCCGGTGCCTACACCCGTGCTGTCGCCCACCAGCAGCAGCCGGCGCTCGGGTTGTTCAGGGGCGGTGGAGAAGGCTTCGGCGTGCGCTGCCAGGTCTTTGGCTACCGACAGGCGCTGCGCCATGCAGCCGCTGGTGGCCGCAACGACGCCGGCCAGGCCGAGCCAAGCCAGAAGGCGGACGCGGCTCATGGGAGGCGGCCTGAAACAAAGAGAAAAAAGTGCATGCGATCAGCGTACGTGACTGCGTTTGGACGCGGTTTCGGACGTCCGCGCGCACCGCTGTCGGACAGGGGCGTGTGATCACGCCGTTCTGGTGGGGCGCGCAAGCAAGCCAAGAAAGCTGTCAAGAATGTGGAAATGGTCGTCGAAAAACTGGTCTTCCAGCGCGGCCAGGTCCGCAATGGGCAGCCACTGCGCGAGCGCAGCGTCGTCGTCTGCGCGCACCTCGGGCGGCGACTGCTCGCCCAGATCGAAATGGTGCACATGCGTGATGGTGCGGCCGCGCTGGCTGCGCGCCGGGTGGGCAAAGACGCGCACCTCCCGCAGGGCGGCCGTGAGCGCGCTGGCCGGCAGCGCGCAATGCGTTTCCTCGGCCAGTTCCCGCAGGCAGCTTTGCAGCAGCGTCTCGTGCACGTCGATAAAGCCGCCCGGCAGGGCCAGCAGGCCTTTTCCCGGACTGTGGCCACGCCGGATCAAAAGGACTTGATCGCGCGCGCGCAGCAAGGCGTCCACGGTGACGAAGGTGGGCGGGTAGGGCGCGCCCGCCCAAGCTGCCCGGCCATCGCGCAAAGCGAGCCATTCCTCTTGCAGGGCGGCATAAGACGGCGTTTGGGCGAACCGCTCCAGCAGGGCGTACGTGGCGGGGGGGATGTCCGCCGCCAACACCCCCAGCGCAGCGGACAGCTTGGCAGGCGTCGCGCTGAAATAGGCGTCGCGGATGGCGGTGGCGTCGATGCCGCCCTGGCGCTCCATGCGGATCAGCTCCCAGCCTGGGAAGGCGTCCAGGTAGCTGCTGGTGGTGTCCTTGAAGTGGCCCACAAGGCCCATGCGCTCTTGCGGTGCGGTGTGGCGCGCGACGGCTTGGCGCACGGCGTCCACCCAGATGGCCTCGTTGTAGTAGTCCCGCACGGGCAGCACGGTGAGACGTGCGCCATCGTGCTCGGGCAGCGCGCCGCGCAGCATGGCTTCGCGCTCTTGCCAAGTGAAGGGGTTCCTGGGCGAGCGCGCCTGGTGCGCTGAGCCGACGACGACAATGGCGCGCCGCGCGCGCGCCAGCGCCTCACGGAGCAAGGCGACGTGGCCGGTGTGGACGGGCTCAAAGCGGCCGATAAGAATGGCGGTGTCGTACATGCTACAAAAAAGTGAGCTCCTGGCGCTTGTGCATCAAGCGCCAGGATAGATTTTTAACGAAAAACGGCGGACATGGGTTCGAGGAAATCCCGTCGCTGAGCGCGCCCGCGCACAAGCCCTCAGAGCACTGGGGAGAAATCTGTGGCACAAACGCCCACTTTGTATCCTGCTTGGTGCTGCCTGCCAGCAGCGTGCGCGGGCCACCAACAAAAAATAAGGGAGATCCATGTCTTTGCGGCTCAAATTCAACTTGGTGCTGGCGAGCGTGCTGCTCGTGGCGGCCGCCGCTGCGGGGCTTTACGTGCATCGCTTCCTGCAGGAAACCGCCATCGAGGAGGTGCAGCACAACTCGCAGATCATGATGCACGCGGCCTTGGCGATCCGCGATTACACGACCGAGTTGGTCAAGCCGCATCTGGACGTGACGCTGAACGAAAAGTTTCTTCCCCAGACAGTTCCTGCGTACGCCGCCACCGAGACGCTGCGGCGTTTGCAAACCCGTTTTCCTGGCTACGAATACAAGGAGGC
>JBATPF010000032.1:0-1758 GCA_049291355.1 Giesbergeria sp. | reverse complement strand
AGCTTGGCCTGCGGACCGCAGCAGGCGGGCAGGTGCTGCTGTCGGTGCGCGACCACGGGCCAGGCCTGAGCGGCGAGGCGCGCACGCGCCTGTTCGAGCCGTTCTACTCCAGCCGCGCCGATGGCTTGGGGCTGGGGCTGCCGCTTTGCGAAAGTCTGGCCGAGGCCATGGGCGGGCATCTCAGCCTGGGGCCCGAGCTTGCCGACGGCGCCGAATTCTTGCTTTTGCTGCCTGCCGCCCAACCCCTGCCATGACCGACACCAACACCTCGCTTTCGCCGCTGATACATCTGGTGGACGACGATGCCGCCGTGCTTGAGGGCCTGGCGCTGCTGATCGCCACCGTGGGCTTGCGCGTGCAGACCTGGGCCGACCCCCACGCCTTCCTGGCCACATTTGACCGTGCGCACATCGGCGCCATCGTGCTCGACGTGCGCATGCCCGGCATCAGCGGTTTGAGCGTGCTGGAGCAGTTGCTGGCGCAAGGCGTGGACCAGCCGGTGATTTTGCTTACCGGCCACGGCACGGTGGACATGTGCCGGCGCGCCTTCAAGGCCGGCGCAGCCGAGTTCTTGGAAAAACCGGTGCACGACGAGGTGCTGATCGAGGCGCTGCAACACGCGGTGCGCCAGCATGTGCGCTCGCGCCAGCGGAACCAGTCCGACCAGGAAGCCAGCGAGCGTTACGCGCAACTCTCGCCCCGCGAACGCGAGGTGCTGGGCCTCATCACCCAAGGCCTGACCAACAAGGAAATCGGCCGGGCGCTGGAGCTGTCTCCCCGCACGGTGGAGACGCACCGCGCCAACCTGTTCGCCAAGCTGGGCGCGGAGTCGCTGGCGCAGTTGATTCGGCGGTATGCGGCGCTGGTGGATGCAGACTGACGCAAAAACGCTTTTCACTCGATAGAACTTTCACGCATCTCAATAAAACCGCCACGCTGAGCCTGCCCGAGCGCCGCGCGGTGCTTCGACACCCTCAGCACGAACGGTTGCTGCCTGTTGAGCGCACATTGGCAGAGTGGCTTACCACTGCGTAGTTCTACGGAGAGTTGCACGTAGCCGCACGAATGGCCGAAAACAGCGGTTTTTTCTACAGTTCTCTCACGGCGCCACAACCGGTGACGCCGACACCAAAACACCGGAGAACACCATGCACAACCGCCTCGCCACCGTTGCCGCCCTCGCCCTGTCCCTGATCGCCACCACCGCAGCCTACGCTGAAGGCGTTCGCACCGAAAAGAACATCTCGCTCGACCTGGCCAACCAGATCGCTGCCCACACCGTGGCCGCCTGCAGCGCCAATGGCTACGCCGTGACCGCCACGGTGGTAGACCGCGCCGGCACCGTGCGCGCCGTGCAGCGCGCCGACAACGCAGGCCCGCACACGCTCGAAGCCAGCCGCCTGAAGGCCTACACCTCGGCGTCGGCCAAGAACACCACGCTCGCCATCATGGAAGCCTCGCAGAAGAACCCCGCTGCGGCCAACCTGGGCCAGATTCCCGGCTACCTGCTGCTGGGCGGCGGCGTGCCGCTGAAGGTGGGCAACGAAGTGATTGGCGCTGTGGGCGTGGGCGGCGCGCCGGGCGGCCACCTGGACGAGCAGTGCGCCATGGCGGCCATTGCCAAAGTGGAACTTATAGATAAGGCCCAATAAAGTCTGAACTTTTTCTGATTTTCGTGATCAGAAAGTCATGGAAAAAGAAAGCGCAAGAAATCAAACGCTGGAGCAACTTCACGAACGCCGCAAGCAAGTCGTGAGG
>JBATPF010000031.1:0-6882 GCA_049291355.1 Giesbergeria sp. | reverse complement strand
TCCCGCGCCTGCTCCATGAGATCTTCGCGGCGGAATTCGTCGGCGGTGCTGTACTCCTGCCACCAGCTTGCCAGGGCTTCGTCCACCTCGCCGATGTCGGCGCGCAGGCGCATGAAGTCGAAGCCGGCGCGAAAGCGCAGCTGCGCCACCATGCTCTCGGGCACGCGGCCGGCACGCTTTTCGAAGCGCGGCTGCATGACCCAAATTTCGCGCATGTCGGCGGCCAGCTTGCCGCGGCCCGAAACGTCGCCAATGCGGCGCTCAAACACCTGGTCGATGGCGTCCTGCAGCGCCGGCAGCGCGGGCTCGCCCTGCCCCAGGCGCCGCTCCCAGCCGGCTTTGACGTCCTGCCACAGCACACAGGCGAGCAAAAAGCTCGGCGCAACGGGTTTGCCTTCCTTCACGCGGCGGTCGGTGTCGGTCAGGGCGGCCAGCACAAAGGGCGTGTCGCCGCGCTCCACCACCACGTCGAGCAGCGGGTAAATGCCCTTGGCCAGGCCCAGCTTCTTGAGCTGCTCGATGGTGGCAATGGCGTGCCCCGTCTGCAAAAGCTTGAGCATCTCGTCGAACATGCGGCTTTGCGGCACGTCGGCCAGCAGCTGCTGCGACTGCACCAGCGGCGCGGCAGTCTTGGGCTCCAGCGTAAAGCCCAGGGCGGCGAGTTTCGCGACGAAACGCACGGCGCGGATGATGCGCACCGGGTCTTCGCGGTAGCGTGTGGCCGGGTCACCAATCATGCGCAGCGTTTTCTTCTTCGCGTCCTCGATGCCGTGGTGGTAGTCGACCACGATCTGGCTTTCGGGGTCGTAGTACATGGCGTTCAGGGTGAAGTCACGCCGTGTGGCGTCTTCGTCCTGCGGGCCCCAGACGTTGTCGCGCAGCACCCGGCCGGTCGAATCGACCGCATGCTGCATGCCTGCCAGGGCGGCGCGCGAGGTTTTCTCGTTGCCGGCGACCTGCTCGGCTGCTGCGTTGTCGAGGTAGGCGCGGAAGGTGGAGACCTCGATGACCTCGTTCTCACGCCCGCGCCCGTGCACCACGTGCACGATGCGAAAGCGCCGCCCGATGATGAAGGCGCGGCGGAACAAGCCTTTGACCTGTTCGGGCGTGGCGTTGGTGGCGACGTCGAAATCCTTGGGTTTGAGGCCCAGCAACATATCGCGCACCGCACCGCCGACGATGTAGGCCTCGAAACCGGCCTGCTGCAGGGTGCGCACCACGTCGATGGCGCGCCGGTCCACACGCGCCGGGTCGATGCCATGCACCGAGGCGGGCACCTCGACGCGCTTGCCGTAGGGGTTTGCCGGGCGCTTGCGCGCACCGGAGCCGGCCTTGGAGAGCAGCTTGTCGATGAAATTTTTAATCATGGTTTGAGGTGGGCTTGTTCAGCCCTGTGGAAACAGGTCCAGGATGCGCCAGCCGCGCTGCGTCGCAAGGGCGCGCAGGCGCGCGTCGGGGTTGGTGGCCACGGGCGCGTTGACGCACTCGAGCAAGGGAAGATCGTTCATCGAGTCGCTGTAAAACGTGCTGTGCACCGTGCTCCAGGCGAGGCCCCGCGCAAGCAGCCATTGTTCCATGCGCAGCACCTTGCCCTCACGCATCGAAGGCACGCCGCGAATCGCGCCCGTGAACCAGCCCGATGCATCGCGCTCCAGTTCCACCGCCAGCAGCTCCTGCACACCCAACAATCGCGCGATGGGGCGGGTGACGAATTCGTTGGTGGCGGTGATGATAAGCACCGTATCGCCCGCCTGCTGGTGCTGGCGCACCAGCGCCAGTGCCTGCGGGCGGATGGCCGGCTCCACCACCTCGCGCAGAAACTGCGCCTGCGCCGCAGCGCCTGCCTCGGGCCCGCGCCGGCACAGCGCTTCGGTGGCAAAGCGCACGTAGTCGTGCACGTCCAGGGTGCCGGCCTGGTAATGCGCATAAAACTCGGCATTGCGCCGGCCGAACTCTGCCGGGTCGGTCCAGCCGATGCGCTGCGTGAACTCGCCCCATTCGAAATCAGAATCAATGGGGAGCAGCGTGTGGTCCAGATCAAACAGGACCAGTCGGGGCAAGGCCGGTGCGTCCGGCGCGGTGGATGGGTTCATGAATCTATTCGGAGCCCAGCATGTCCTTGAGCAGCGGCACCGTGATGGCACGCTGCTTGCGCAGGGCATGGCGGTCGAGGCGATCGAGCAGTTGCATCAGGCTGCCCAGATCGCGCGAGAAGCGGCTGAGCATGAAGGCAATCACCTCGTCCCCCAGAAAAATGCCGCGTGCGTCCGCGTGCTGGCGCAGCACGGCCCGCCGCTCCCCTTCATCGAGCCACTGCAATTGAAAGATATGGCCCCAGCCCAGCCGCGTGCGCAAATCGTCGCGCAGCGGCAGGTCGGCCGGCGGTACCTGGCCCGCCGCCAACACCCAGCGCGGCGCGCCGCTGGCCGGGTTCAGGGCGTTGACGAACCAGTTGAAGGCCTGGGCCTGCTGATGCGTGCTGTAGAGATGGACGTCGTCGAGCAGCACGGCCGACCAGTTTTCATCAAAGGCCGGCGGCCGATCGGTGCCGGCGTCGCACCAGCCGCAGCTGGCCCCCTGTTCGCGCAGGGCTTCGCGCACTGCGCGCAGCAAATGCGTTTTGCCGGTGCCCGACTCGCCCCACAGGTAGGTCGGCACCGGCGAGCGGGCGCTGCCGCTTGCAATGGCCATGCGCACGTGTTGCAGCGCAGCCGCGTTGGGGCCACCAAAAAAGGCCTCCAACGTGGGCATGGGCGCCAGGCCGATATCGAGTGCAAGCTGCTTCATGCGCGGCCGAGGCGTCCAGGCCAGCGGCCGCCGTGGCGGGCGGGGCAAGGGATGGCAATGCAGGGGTTCACGAAGGGAGGAGCGCGGTGGATGGGGCGGAGCCGCAGGTGGGCCAGACGAGACGCCAGCGGCCCAGCGGACTGCACCGCAAAATTCGCATTTTAGTGCGGCGGGCCGACGGCCCCACCCCGGAACTGCGGCCGCCGCACGCCGGGCCGTCGTGCCCGAGGGATCGCCCGAGGCGCTCGCCCGGTGCGGTCGCCTAAAATTCGCCCTTTCGCGCGCCCGACGCTTCTCCTTCAGTTACTTGACCTTCCCTCATGAGCTCCACCACGCCTTCCAACTCCAGCGCACCCATTTCCTACAAGGACGCGGGGGTGGACATCGCCCTCGGTGACGCGCTGGTGGACCGCATCAAGCCGCTGGCCAAAAAAACCATGCGCGAAGGCGTTTTGGCGGGAATTGGCGGCTTTGGCGCCTTGTTTGAAGTGCCCAAACGCTACCAGGAGCCGGTGCTGGTGAGCGGCACCGACGGCGTGGGCACCAAGCTGAAGCTGGCTTTTGAATGGGACATGCACGACACAGTGGGCATCGACCTGGTAGCCATGAGCGTCAACGACGTGCTGGTGCAAGGCGCCGAACCGCTGTTCTTCCTGGACTATTTCGCCTGCGGCAAGCTCGATGTGGACACCGCCGCTGCGGTGGTGGGCGGCATCGCCCGCGGCTGCGAACTGTCGGGCTGCGCGCTGATCGGCGGCGAAACGGCCGAAATGCCCGGCATGTACCCGGCCGGCGAATACGATCTGGCGGGTTTTGCCGTGGGTGCGGTGGAAAAATCGAAAATTCTTGGCGGCGCTGAGGTGCGCGTGGGCGACGTGGTGCTGGGGCTGGCTTCCAGTGGCGCGCATTCCAACGGTTTCAGCCTGGTGCGCAAGTGCATTGCACGGGCCGAAGAACAAGGCGCGCTGCCGGCCACGCTGGACGGCAAACCGTTTCGCCAGGCCCTGATGGAGCCCACGCGCCTGTACGTCAAGCCCATGCTGGCTGCGCTGGCGGCGCACCCGGTGGCCGAAGGCGGCAGCCGCGGCATCAAGGCGCTGGCGCACATCACCGGCGGTGGGCTGCTGGAGAACATCCCCCGCGTTCTGCCCGAAGGCCTGGCCGCGCATCTCAAGCAAGGGAGCTGGCCGCAGACCGAGCTGTTTGCCTGGCTGCAGGCCACGGCGGCCATTTCTGACGAAGAAATGAACCGCACCTTCAACAACGGCATCGGCATGGTGCTGGTGGTGGCGCCCGAAGATGCGCAGGCCGTCGCCAGCCAGTTGGCTGCGGACGGCGAATTGGTGCACCGGCTGGGCAGCATCGCTGCGCGCGGCGCCGGCGCGGCTGTTGTCGTAGCCTGAAGCACGCCGCCACCATGGCGCACGCGCCGCAGCGCTCCCCCGCAGCACCCAACTTCGCCCCGCGCGGCGTGGCGCTCGCAAGCTACCTGCTGATGGCCGCAGGGCTGCTGCTGGTGATGTGGCGCGGCCTGCTCCCCGGCCTGCTGTGTCTGTGTCTGGGTTTTCTGCTCACGCGCGCCCTCACACGCTGGTTTGCCATGGCGTGGCCAAGGCCCCGCAGCCAGACGTCGCAGCCACGCGGCGCGCAGGTGCTGGCCGCCGCGCTGGTGATGCTGGTACCCCTGGGTGTGCTGATTTTTGGTGTCACCCATTCGCGTGGCTACATCGTGGATGCGCCGCAGCAGTACCGCGAGCTGCTGGATTACATGGCGCGCACCGTGCTCGAACTGCGCGACAAGCTGCCCCCCGACGTGGCGGCGCATCTGCCCGATGGCGCCGATGCCATTCAGCGCGCCATTGCCAGCTACCTGGCCGCCAAAGCCGGCGCCCTTGCCATGGCGGGGCGTGCCTGGCTGGGTGGACTGCTCTACGCGTACGTGGGCCTGCTGATTGGCGCGCTGGCTGCCGTGCGGACCCTGCCGACGAACAGCCGCCCCCTGGCCCTGGCATTGGCCACCCGCCTGCGGCGCTTTGGCGAGGCCTTTCGGCAGATCGTCGCCGCGCAGATCTGGATTGCCGCGTTCAACACGGCGCTGACCGCCATCTTCCTGATGTTCCTGATGCCGCTGTGGGGCGAGCGCCTGCCTTACACCGCGGCCTTGGTCACGCTGACCTTCGTTGCAGGTTTGGTGCCCATCGTGGGCAACCTGCTTTGCAACACCGTGATCACCATCGTCGCGCTGTCCGTATCGCCGCAGGCCGCCGCCGCCTGCCTGGGCTTTTTGGTGCTGATTCACAAGGCCGAATACGTCATCAACGCGCGTGTGGTCGGGCAGCGCACCCACATGGCGGTGTGGGAACTGCTTACGGTGATGTTCGTGGCCGAAGCAGTGTTTGGCCCGGCCGGCCTGGTGGCGGCGCCGCTGTTCTACGCCTACCTGAAGAAAGAGCTGGCCGCAGGGGCTTTGGTTTAAATAATGTCCTGATTTGATCTAATCTGGTGGCTTCTCAGACTGCCAATTTCGGCCTGGCGCAGGCACCATACGCGTTCCCTGTTAGCCATTTCACCAGCTCGGTCGGCTTGCAGCTCAGCGGCCTGGAGCCCTTGCCGGCCCGTCTGCCGGCGCCTTCCTGGGTGGTCATCGTGGGGATGACCGGCAGCTCCATTGACGTGGCGGGCGAAGATGCACTCAGCCTCTTGCACTGGCTGCGCGGTCTGCGCCTGGTGGCGGGCCGGCTGAAACTGCTCACCGTCTGCGCCGGCGCGGTGCTGGCTGCGCACGCGGGCCTGCTCGCGGGCCGGCGAGCCACCACACACCACCAGCATCTGGACGAACTCGCGGCCATCGAACCGCGCTGCGACGTGGTCGCCAACCGCGTGTTTGTGAGCGACGGCGCGCTCTACAGCAGCGCCGGCGTGGCCACCGGTATCGATCTGACCCGGTACCGCATCGCCGAAACCTGCGGTCCGGCGATTGCCGCACACGTGGCGCAAACGCTGGTGCTGGCACAGCGGCGCGGCCCCGAAGACCCCCAGTTTGCGCCCTTTCTGGACCACCGCAACCACCTGCACGCCGCGCTGCACCGTGTGCAGGACGCCGTAGCCCAGGCACCGCAGCAGGAATGGAGCGTCTCGGCCATGGCCGCCATCGCATGCACTTCGCCGCGCCACCTGACACGCTTGTTCGTGGAGCACGCAGGCATTGCGCCCGGCTCGGACACGCAATTGCGCCGGGCCTGGCACCAGTTCGGGCGTGTGGGAACGCCCTTCCACCTTGGCCGTCGATCGCACTGAAAACCTGCGCTACCATGCGCAGATCGGTCTGAAGCAGGCCGATGCGAACCGGCCAGACGCACTCAGCGATGCCTTTTCACTACCCAACCTTCCCAGGAGACACTGAACATGACCATCCTCGTCGCATACGCGCCCCGCCCCGAAGGCTGGGCCGCACTGGACAAGGGCATTGAGATCGCCAAGGAACGCCAGGAACACCTGCTGATCGTGAACGCAGGCCCCGGCGGCCAGCAGGAAGATCCCGCGCTGGCGCCCGGCTATGAAGTGGAGCGCATCGAGGGCTTGCTTGCCGCCAAAGACGTCAAGGGAGAGTTCAAACAGTTCGTCCGCGGCAAGACCGCCGTGGAGGAAATTGATGCCCTGGTCGAAGAAGGCGATATCTCGCTTCTGGTCATCGGCCTGCGCCGGCGCACGGCGGTTGGCAAACTGCTGTTGGGCAGCGTCGCGCAAGAGATTTTGATGACGGTGTCTTGCCCGGTGCTTTGTGTGAAGGCACCCGGCGGATAGTTTCAGGCTTTTTGCTATTTAAAATATAGCTGCTAACGCTTATGGATAAAGCGCTAGCAGCATTTTTTATTCAAATTTTTATCGCTGCCGCCCGCACTTAGGGCGTGCTGGCGAACTGCCGTTCCATGAACGCCCAGATCAGCGCCGAAGCGTCGGGTCCCGTCGGGTCGCTGTAAGCCACACGCGGCGCCCCGCCGCTCCAGGCGTGGCCGAGGCCTTCGATTTCCCGCAGCGCCACTTCCACCTGGCCGCGTGCCCGAAACTCCGTCAAGCGGGTGGCACGGCGTGCAC
>JBATPF010000030.1:0-11503 GCA_049291355.1 Giesbergeria sp. | reverse complement strand
TCTGCTGCCACGTATGCAGCAAGAGGTGGCGGCGGGGCGCATTGCGGCCTCCACTGCAGCAAGAAATTTGCTCTCAGCGCAATCAGGACAAGCGCTGTCAGCTATTGAATAGATAGCAACTCAAACAACACAGGTTCACTCAAAGGACGACCATGCAAGACATCCTCGATCAACTGGAGAAAAAGCGCGCGCTGGCCCGCCTGGGCGGCGGGCAAAAGCGCATTGATTCGCAGCACAAGAAGGGCAAGCTCACCGCGCGCGAACGCATTGAACTGCTGCTCGACGATGGCACCTTTGAAGAATGGGACATGTTCGTCGAGCACCGCTGCACCGATTTCGGCATGCAGGACAACAAGATTCCGGGCGACGGCGTGGTCACTGGGTACGGCCTGATCAATGGGCGCCTCGCCTTTGTCTTCAGCCAGGATTTCACCGTGTTTGGCGGTGCCTTGTCTGAGACCCATGCCGAGAAAATCTGCAAGGTGATGGACCAGGCCATGAAGGTCGGCGCCCCGGTGATTGGCCTGAACGACTCGGGCGGCGCGCGCATCCAGGAAGGCGTGGCCAGCCTGGGCGGCTACGCCGACGTGTTCCAGCGCAACGTGATGGCCAGCGGCGTGGTGCCGCAGATCAGCATGATCATGGGCCCCTGCGCAGGTGGGGCGGTGTATTCGCCCGCCATGACCGACTTCATCTTCATGGTCAAAGACAGCAGCTACATGTTCGTCACCGGCCCCGAGGTGGTGAAAACCGTGACGCACGAAAGCGTGACCGCTGAAGAATTGGGCGGCGCCATCACCCACACCACCAAGAGCGGCGTGGCCGACATGGCGTTCGAGAACGATGTCGAAGCGCTGATGATGCTGCGGCGCCTGTACAACTATCTGCCGCTGAACAACCGCGAAAAAGCCCCCGTCCGCCCCAGTAACGACCCGGCCGACCGGGCGGACAAGTCGCTCGACACCTTGGTGCCGGCCAACGCCAACCAGCCGTACGACATGAAGGAGCTCATCGTCAAGACGGTAGACGACGGCGACTTTTTCGAGCTGCAGCCTGACTACGCCAAGAACATCGTCATTGGCCTGGCCCGCATGGAAGGCCAGACGGTCGGCATCGTCGCCAACCAGCCGCTGGTGCTGGCGGGTTGCCTGGACATCAAAAGCAGCATCAAAGCCGCGCGCTTTGTGCGTTTTTGCGATGCGTTCAACATCCCGGTCGTCACTTTTGTGGACGTCCCCGGCTTCATGCCCGGCACATCGCAGGAATACGGCGGCATCATCAAGCACGGCGCCAAGCTGCTGTTTGCCTACGCCGAATGCACCGTGCCCAAAATCACCGTCATCACCCGCAAGGCCTACGGCGGCGCGTACGACGTGATGAGCAGCAAGCACCTGCGCGGCGACGTGAACCTGGCTTGGCCCAACGCTGAGATTGCCGTGATGGGTGCCAAGGGCGCGGTGGAAATCATCTTCCGCGAAGACAAGAACGACCCGGTCAAGCTCGCAGCGCGCGAAGCGGAATACAAAGAGCGCTTCGCGAACCCCTTCGTGGCCAGCGCGCGCGGCTTTATCGACGACGTCATCCTGCCGCACGAGACCAGGAAGCGCATCTGCCGTTCGCTGGTGATGCTGCGTGACAAGAAACTTGAAAACCCGTGGCGCAAGCACGGAAATATCCCGCTCTAAGAACAACAAGAAACCAGGAGATCACACATGTTTACCAAAATCCTGATCGCCAACCGGGGCGAAATCGCGTGTAGGGTTATTGCCACCGCGAAAAAAATGGGCATTGCCACCGTCGCCGTCTATTCCGACGCCGATAAGGAAGCGCGCCACGTCAAGCTGGCCGACGAGGCCGTGCGCCTGGGCCCGGCGCCCTCGCGTGAGTCGTATCTGCTGGCCGAAAAAATCATCGATGCCTGCAAACAGACCGGCGCCCAAGCCGTGCACCCCGGTTACGGCTTCCTCTCTGAGAACGAGGCCTTTGCCCGGCGCTGCGAAGAAGAGGGTATTGCCTTCATCGGCCCCAAGGCGCATTCGATTGACGCGATGGGCGACAAAATTGCGTCCAAGAAGCTGGCGCTCGAGGCCAAGGTCAACACCATTCCCGGCTACAACGACGCCATTGCGGGCGCCGAACAAGCCGTAGAAATCGCCAAGGGCATTGGCTACCCGGTGATGATCAAGGCCTCGGCCGGCGGCGGGGGCAAGGGCCTGCGCGTGGCCTACAACGACAAGGAAGCGTTTGAGGGTTTCACCGCCTGCCAGAACGAAGCCCGCAACAGCTTTGGCGACGACCGCATCTTCATCGAGAAGTTCGTGCAGGAGCCGCGCCATATTGAAATCCAGGTGGTCGGCGACAGCCAGGGCAACGTGATTTACCTGAACGAGCGCGAGTGCTCCATCCAACGCCGCCACCAGAAGGTGATTGAAGAGGCGCCCAGCTCTTTCATCAGCGACGCCACGCGCAAGGCCATGGGCGAGCAGGCGGTGCAACTGGCCAAGGCGGTGCAGTACCAAAGTGCGGGTACGGTGGAGTTTGTCGTCGGCAAAGACCAGGATTTTTACTTCCTGGAGATGAACACCCGCCTGCAGGTCGAGCACCCGGTGACGGAATGCATTACCGGCCTCGATCTGGTCGAGCTGATGATCCGCGTCGCCGCTGGCGAGCCGCTGCCGCTCACGCAAGCCAACGTCAAACGCGACGGCTGGGCCTTGGAGTGCCGCATCAACGCCGAAGACCCGTTTCGCAGCTTTCTGCCGTCCACCGGCCGGCTGGTGCGATTTCAGCCGCCCGAGGAAACCATGTTCCAGGCCGAGCCGGAGAAGAAGTACGGCGTGCGCGTGGACACCGGCGTGTACGAGGGCGGCGAAATCCCCATGTACTACGACTCGATGATCGCCAAGCTCATCGTGCACGGCACCGATCGCAACGACGCCATCCACAAGATGCGCGCCGCGCTCAACGGTTTTGTCATCCGCGGCATCAGCAGCAATATTCCCTTCCAGTCCGCACTGTTGGCGCACCCCAAATTCGTCTCGGGCGACTTCAACACCGGTTTCATTGCCGAGAACTATGCCCACGGTTTTGTCGCCGAAGACGTGCCGCACCAAGACCCGCTGTTCCTGGTAGCGCTAGCCGCCTTCATGCACCGGCGCTACCGTGCGCGGGCCTCGGGCATCAGCGGCCAGTTGGCCGGGCACGAAGTCAAGGTGGGTGAAGCCTTTGTGGTGGTGGTGCTGGGCGCGGAGGGCCAGCACCAGCAATATCCCGTGGAGGTGACCGATTTTGAAGACAAATCGGGCTCTAGCGCAGTACTGGTGGGCGCTAACAGCTACAAAATTGAGAGTGCTGCCACACTGGGCCAAATTCGCGTGCAAGGCAGTTGTAACGGCCAGGGCTTCACCGCCCAGGTCGAACGCGGCGCCGGCAAGAACCCCCTGGCGCTGCGCATTGCGCACAACGGTACGCAGATTGAAGCCCTGGTGCTCTCGCCGCTGGGCGCGCGCCTGCATGCGCTGATGCCGTACAAGGCGCCGCCAGACCTCTCCAAGTTCCTGCTTTCGCCCATGCCGGGCCTGCTGGTAGACGTGGTGGTGCAAGAAGGCCAGAAGGTGCAGGCCGGTGAGAAGCTCGCTGTCATCGAAGCCATGAAGATGGAAAACGTGCTGCTGGCCACGCAAGACGGTGTCGTGGGCAAACTGGTGGCCGGGAAGGGCGAGTCGCTCACGGTGGATCAGGTGATTCTGGAGTTTGTGTGATGAGTGCTCCACGTCCATTCAAAGTTCTGGGCATCCAGCAAATCGCCATTGGCGGACCCGACAAGACGCGCCTGCAAAAGCTCTGGGTCGACATGCTGGGCCTGGAGATGACCGCCACCTTTAAAAGCGAGCGTGAGAACGTGGACGAGGACATATGCACCATGGGCCGGGGCGCCACGCGTGTCGAAGTCGATTTGATGCAGCCGCTGGACCCCGAGAAGAAACCCGCCGTGCACACCACGCCGCTCAACCACGTGGGCCTGTGGATCGACGACCTGCCCAAGGCTGTGGAGTGGCTCACCGCGCAGGGCGTGCGTTTTGCGCCCGGTGGCGTGCGCAAAGGCGCGGCAGGCTACGACATCTGCTTTCTGCACCCCAAGTCGAATGAGGAATTCCCGATCGCCGGGGAGGGCGTGCTGATTGAACTGGTGCAGGCGCCGGCGGACGTGATTGCCGCCCTGGGCTGACGCTGCCTGGGCGGGGCCGCCCGCTCAGACGGTAAAAACACTATCAAAAAAATAGCTGCTTGCGCTTACTGGATAAGCGCTAGCAGCCATTTTTATCTAAACTTTTTCAGTTTTTCTTCATTGGGCAGGTTTTGATGCCCAGCAGCGAATACGCCGGGCAGAAGCCAAACAGCCCCGTGGCCACGGGCACCACGCCGATCCAGCCCCACAGCCCCACCGTACCCGTGGCGGCCAAGGCGATCAGCACCAAGCCCACCACCACGCGCAGCACGCGATCCCAGCTTCCTACATTGAGCGACATTTCATTTTCCTTTCGTTGACCGGGCCCCCGAGATGGGGGTGGATTCATTTCAAGCGCACGCCTTCGGCGTCGATCACCTGCAACTCGATGGCAATGCCCTGGCCTACGCTTTGCGTTACGGTGCAGTAGGCTTCAAATTGGTCCAGCACCCGGTCCAGGTGCTGCAGCGATGCGGCGGCAACCCCCAGCCGCAATACGGCCGTCATCTTCAGTACGCGCAGGCGATTTTGATCGTTGCGGCCGACTTCGGCCGTCACCGTACACTCCATCGGCTCGGGCGCCTGCTTGAATTTGCGCAGGGCAAACAACAAGGAGTCCGACAGGCAGTTGCCCACCGCAGCGGCCAGCAACTGAACGGGCGATGGCCCTTGTCCGCTGCCCAGCGGCGCCGGTTCGTCCGCAGCCAGCACCGGGATACCGCCACCAAAATCCACGTCGAATTGGTAGTCTTTCTGTTGCCGCAGGGTGATCTGAACCGTGTTTTCACTCATGCCCAAGCCTTTTTCGTTGGAATGTTCAATCAATCAGAGACGGCGGATGCTCCGTCCCGTTTGCAGTGCCACGGCGCCCACTGAGCCGCCATTGACCGCCTGGGTATAGCCCATTTGCCGCAGCCATTGCAAGGCCATTGCGGACCGTGCGCCCGACAGACAGTACAGCAGCAGGCGCGCGTCCTTGTCCGGCAAGACTGCGGGCGCGTCGTGCACCAGGCGCTCCAGCGACAGGTGCAGCGCACCATCCACATGCCCGGAATCGAACTCAGGACGCGAGCGCACGTCCACCAATAGCGGCTCGGGGTGGGTTGGTGCGGGCGACGCAGGCATGGCGCAGACGCTCGCTCAGCAGCCAGGCTGTGCGCCCAGCTTGCGCATGATGGTTTCCAGCATGCACCAGTGCGTGAGCGCACTTTGCAGCAGGTTGGCGCCTACAAACGCCGTAAATGCCAGGAACCATTGGCTGACAAACACCGGGCTGCCGGGGATGCCGAGCGCCAGAGAAAGCAGAATGAAAGTGCCCGCAAGCAGTCGAACGATTTGCCAGGATTTCATGACGGACTCCAAAATTTTGTTACGAAACTGATTATTTAGCCAAACAACTAAATAGTCAATTGCCGTATTATGGCAGCATCCGAGGCCGAGCGACTTGTCTGGCCTTCGGCCCTTGATCCAAGCCAAGCCCTGCCATGAAAAACCTGCCGCCCGAAGCCCTCCAGCAAGTCGCGTCGTACTTCCAGACGCTGGCGGAGCCCACGCGCTTGCGCATCCTGAACCTGCTGCGGGAGGGCGAGCACAACGTGGGCGAGCTGGCCCAGCTGTGCGGCTACACGGCAGCCAACGTTTCGCGCCACCTCAGCCTGATGACGCAGCAGGGCTTTGTGACGCGCGAGAGCCGGGGCACCAGCGTGTACTACCGCATCGCCGATTCCTCGGTGTACGCCTTGTGCGATCTGGTCTGCGACAGCATTGCACGCCAGTACGAACGGGCAGTAAAAAACCAGCAGGCGATCTTCACGCGCGGCGACGGCGCGGCGTAAAAGCGTGGGATGGGCGAAGCGGGCAGGGCAGTAGCGTTTCACCAGCTCCCCGCTTTCAACCCAGCAAGGTCTGCACGCGCTCACGCACCGCGCCTTGCAAGTGCTCGGGCCGGCTGATCAGCGCCGCTGCCAGGGCGGAATGGGCGTCTGATGCTGGGCGCTCGGCACCGAGCAGCAGCACGGCGGCGCGCGCAATGTGCTGGGCGTGGCCGGCGTTCTTCATCAGGTTGGCAATGGCGAAGTCCGACGTGACATGCGGCTCGCGCGGGTTCCAGCAGTCGTAGTCGGTGACCATGGCCAGGCTGGCATAGGCCATTTGCGCCTCGCGCGCCAATTTGGCCTCGGGCATGTTGGTCATGCCGATCACGTTGGCGCCCATGCTGCGGTACCAGTGTGACTCGGCCAGGGTGGAGAACTGCGGCCCTTCAATGCAGACGTAGGTGCCGCCGCGGTGCAGCCGTTGCTCCTTTGGCAAACCGGCCGCGTCAACAGCCCGGGCCAGCACATCGGCCAGCTGCGCACACACGGGTTGCGCCATAGAGACATGGGCCACCGCGCCGGAACCGAAAAATGTGGATTCCCGCCGCCGGGTCAAGTCGATGAACTGGTCCGGCAACACCATGTCGAGTGGCCGCAGGTCCTGCCGCAGCGACCCGACGGCCGAGAGTGAAATCAAATAACGCACGCCCAGCGTTTTCAGCGCATAGACGTTGGCGCGGTAGGGAATCTCCGAGGGAATCAGCCGGTGCCCGCGTCCGTGGCGCGCCAGAAACGCCACCCCCACGCCGTCGACCCGGCCGGTCATGACGGCGTCCGAGGGCGCGCCAAACGGCGTGTCGATGTGCTGCTCTTGCACATTTTCCAAGGCTTCCATCGCGTAGAGCCCGCTTCCTCCGATGACGCCTACCAACGCTTTGTCCATTTTTTGCCTTTCTGATGCAATGAGCCGTTGCGCATCATCCCAGACGCTGCAGGGCGGTGCATGAAGCGGCTGGCTTGGGCAGCAAGAGGCAGCGCCGGCGCTTTGCATCGCTGAACGGCACATCTAGGTGGGCGAGGTGATTCGTTGTACTTACAAGCAAGTCACAGCCAAGCGGATCATTGCCCACGAACGCGAGTGGCGGGGCACTTCTGCCTAGTCTCAGTTGGGGAAAAACAGCGAAAAATTTGTCATCCCGTCACTTGATGCCGCCGAGACTTCACCTCCATGTGCGCGCACAATGGCCTGCGTAATGGAAAGTCCCAGGCCTGTGCCTTCGCCTGCATCGCGCTGGCGCGCAGGATCGGCGCGGTAGAACCGCTCAAAAAACCGTGCCAGATGGGCCGCAGCAATTGGCTCACCCGTGTTCTGCACTTGAATCCGCAATTGCGCCCCGTCTTGGTTAATTTCTACGCAGATGGTTCCTCTCACCGGCGTGTGACGCAACGCGTTCGAGATGAGATTGCCCAAGGCGCGTCGCAGCATCAATCTGTCGCCGTGCAGGGTGCCTTCGCCGCGCACCTGCAGGCCGATGTGCTTCTCGTCGGCCGATAACTCGTAGAAGTCGAACAGCTGGCGCACTTCGTGTGCCAAATCAACGAACTCTTCATGCACCAGCACGAGTCCGTTTTCAGCCTTTGCCAGAAGTAGCATGTCGGAAATCATGCGGGCCAGACGCTCGTATTCCTCTGAGTTGGATTCGAGAATGGCTCGATAGTGATCTGCGTCTCGCGGAAGGCTCAATGCAACTTGCGTCTGCATCATCAGGTTGCTCACGGGCGTGCGCAGTTCATGGGCAAGGTCGGCAGAAAAATCGGAAAGGCGCTGGAACGCATCTTCCAGTCTTTCTAGCATCTCATTGAGCGTAAGTGCAAGCTCGGCCAATTCCGGCGGCACGGCCTGTACCGAAAGCCTGCGGTCCAAACTGTGGGCTGTCACCGTGGCGGCGCGCTCGCGCATGGCCCGCAGCGGCGCCAGACCTCGCCGTGCCGAAACCCAGCCGAGCAAGCCCATGAGAATCACGGCGCAGGCAATGAACAGCCAAAGCGTCATGCGAAAGCTGTGCAGAAATTGTTCGTGATGGGCGGTATCCAAGGCCAACACCAATGTGAGAGCGTCTTCCGCCGTGGTGCCGGCCCGCAAAGTCTTTTCCAACCCATGAAACGTGTGCCCGCCCGCGCGCCAACGAGAAAAGTCGGAGGCAGCGGGCAAACTCGCCGGAAACTCTACGTCCGGTGAAGCAAACCAGAGCGCTCCGCTCGGGCCGCGAATTTGCATCACAAGCTCATGGTGCCCGGCAAAAGTGGAGGCAATCGCCTTGGCCACAAGGTCCTGGTTGAGCGGCCGGTCCATGGTGGCGACAAGCTGCGCCGCATAGTCAAGCTTGCCCGAGAGTTCGTCGCGATCAAGCTCGTCGAAGTGCGATGCAATGGCTGTCATTACCAGCCAGCCTAAGGTGAGCAGAACCACCGCTGAACCGAGGGTGAACAGCAGCGTCAGCCGCGCCGTCAGCGTCAGGCGCGAGCCCATCAGTCCGACGCCTCCAGCACATAACCCATGCCGCGGATGGTGCGCAACAGCTTGGGCTCAAAGTCGTCGTCCATCTTGGCCCGCAGGCGGCGCATGGCCACTTCGATCACATTGGTGTCGCTGTCAAAATTCATATCCCATACCTGCGATGCAATCAGCGAGCGTGTAAGCACTTCTCCCTGGCGCCGCAGCAAGAGTTCGAGCAACGCGAATTCCTTGGCAGTCAGGTCAATACGATGTCCCCCGCGTTGCGCACGGCGTCGCATTAGATCCAGTTCCAGGTCGGCGATCCGTAGCACTGTCGGTTCAATGGTTCCTTTGCCGCGCCGCAGCAAGGTGCGGACCCGAGCGAGAAACTCAGAAAACGCGAACGGCTTGACCAGGTAGTCATCCGCTCCGAGTTCCAGCCCTTTGACACGGTCCTCGACCTGGTCACGCGCGGTGAGAAACAGCACCGGCAGCGCATTGCCGCTACGCCGCAGGGATTGCAAGATCTGCCAGCCGTTGAGCCCCGGCAGCATGACATCGAGCACCAGCAGGTCGTAGCCCCCCGTCAGTGCGAGGTGCAACCCGTCCGGGCCGGTGCGCGCCAAGTCGGCCACAAAACCTGCTTCGACCAGCCCCTGCCGCAAGTAGTCACCCGTCTTGAGTTCATCTTCGACGATCAGAACTTTCATGCAGCAATTGTGCAGGGAAGCCTCAGCGAAATCACCACATTACGAATTTGTAATGTGGCAGAAAGCTGCCCGTAGGCGGGGCACAGGCACCATCGCGCTCACTTCTGAATGCGGCTTTGTCGCTGGTGCACAGCACCGTTTGATAGTGCAAAGAACAACAAGTGGGGAACCCTTTGATGAAAACCTTGAGCGCCTTGGTGCTAGGCCTGTTTGCGGTTTTGCCAGCAGGCGCACAAACCTTGGCCGATGCTTTGGAGAGCGCGTGGGCGCGCCATCCCGTTGCCTTGTCTGCCGGGCCACGTGCGCAAGCTGCCGACGCCTTGGTCGAGGCGGCCACAAGCCTGACGCCTCGCCCCTTGTCGGCTTCCTTGGCGACGCTCAATGACAAATTGGGCGCTGACGGTGGCAGGCAGGAGTGGGAGCTTGAGATTGCCGCGCCGCTGTGGCTGCCTCGTCAGCAGAACGCGCAAAAGGCCCTTGGCGCAAGCACCCGCGAAGAAGTGCGTGCCAGTCAGCGCGCCCTGCGTCTGCAACTGGCAGGCGAACTCCGGGAAGCCTGGTGGGCCGTCGCCACTGCACGCAATGCCGAAGAGCTTGCACAGCGCCGTGCGCGTACCGCCGCGAGCCTGGAAGGCGACGTGATGCGCCGCACCAAGGCAGGCGAGATGGCGCGTGTGGACGCCAATCTGGCCAGCATTGAGCGACTGGACGCGCAAGCAGCCCTGGCGGCTGCGCATTCTGAACGCCTGCAGGCAGAGGAGGCATTTCGCGCGCTCAGCGCAATGGACGCCCCTGAAACGCTCATTCCCGAGCGCGCGGCTCTGTCGGGCCACACAGCGCCCGCAATCCATCCGCAGATTGCTGCTGATTTGGCCGCCGCCCAGCTTGCACGCGACAAGGTCGCCCTTGCTGACGCAGCGCAGCGAGAAGCCCCCGAACTGGCCCTGCGCGTGGTGAGAGATCGTGGTACGCGTGGCGAGTCTTATTCCAACGCGCTGGGCCTCAAACTCACGATCCCATTCTCGCTGGGACCGCGTGCTCGCCAAGAAAGCGCGGCAGCCCGCGCAGAACTGGCACAGGCCGAAGGACAGGTCGCTCTGCAGGAGCGAAAGCTTTTGCAAGAAACCGGCAAAGCGCGGCGCGAGCTAGTGACAGGCCAGAAGCAATTGCAACTTGCCCGCGAGCGCCTGGCCTTTTCCACCGACACCCTTGGTTTGGCTGAGAAGAGTTTTTCGCTTGGCGAGTCCGACCTTCCCGCCTTGCTGCGGGCGAGGGCTGCTGCGCAGGACGCCGAGGTGGCCGTTGTTCGACAAGAAATCTCGCTCTACGCCTGGCAGTCCCGTTTGAATCAATCCCTGGGAGTACTTCCTTGAAATCTGTGCGCATTCTCTATTTAGCGATGGCTCTGGTGGCAATGCCCATCGCGAGTTTTGCCCACGGTGGCGAAGATCATGGCGATGTCCCCGCGCCTGTACCGATGGTCGCCTCTGCACCGCGTGCAGAGGCCCAGACAAGTGATTTTGAGTTGGTAGTCGAACAGCAAGGCCCATCTGTGCTGCTATTCCTGGACAGCTTTGCGAGCAACGAGCCAGTGATTGGCGCCCAGGTGGAGGTGCAAAGCGGCGACCTGCAAGCCACTGCAGCCGAGGTAGCCCCTGGCACTTACCGTGTGACAGGCGGTGCATGGGCGCTACCGGGGACGCATGCGCTGACCATTTCGGTGCAGACAGCCGATACGGCGGATCTGCTTAGTGCGACGCTGGATATTCCTGCGGCTGTGGCAGCGATCTCCGCTGAAAAAGGTGGTACGACCTTGCCTGCCAGCCGCTCCCTTTGGATGCTTATGGGCGCCGTGTTGGTCTTCGCCTTCCTCGTTTTCGCCTCGCAGCGTCGCCGCAGAAGCGCTCCCTCCTGAACAAGGACTTCTTCGATGAAAACCCTAAAAATAGCCCTCGTGGCTGGCAGCGCGCTGCTTGTTCTCTCCAACCAAGCGCTCGCACACGGCGACGAAGACCACAGTGCGAGTCCCCCCGCCATTGCGGCTCCCGCAGCAGGTGTGGGCAGCAGCACTGGAACCTTGGCGCAACCCGGCAGCGCCGCGCCACAGCGGCTGGCCGACGGCAGCCTTTTTGTGCCCAAAGCCGTGCAGCGTCAGCTGGGTCTGCGCACGCAGCTCGCTGAGCTGCGGGACGTACCCTCGTCGCTTGAACTGGCAGGCAAAGTCGTTGCCAACGCCAATGCCGGTGGCTTGGTG
>JBATPF010000029.1:0-14085 GCA_049291355.1 Giesbergeria sp. | reverse complement strand
GACCGCGTTGGGCAGCGCCTGCAGAAAATAGGCCGGCGAGACGTTCATGGCAGCGTCCGCCGCCAGCATGCCGCCGGTCAAGGCAGCCAGCGTGGTCCAGACGCTCAGCAGCGGCATGGCAATGGCGAGAGCCACCGCGCGCGGCATGACCAGCCGAAACCCCTGCGGGATGCCCATGACGCGCATGGCGTCGAGTTCTTCGGTGACGCGCATCACGCCGATCTGCGCCGTGATGGCCGAGCCCGAGCGCCCGGCCACCAGAATGGCGGCCAGCATGGGACCGAGTTCGCGGATCAGCGAAATGCCCAGAATGTTGACGATGAAGGCCTCGGCACCAAATTGGCGCAGTTGCAGGCTCATCAGGTAGGCCAGCACCACGCCGATCAAAAAACCTACCAGCGCGGTAATCGGCAGCGCCGTTGCGCCCATGCGGTAGAGGTGGCCCGAGATATCGCGCCAGGGCGCGCGGTGCGGTGCGCGCAGCACGCGCAGGCAGTCGAGCAGCAGCTGGCCGATCAGGATCAGCATGCGCTGCAGGTGATCGACCGCATGCAGTACCAGCACCCCCAGCGCGTCGATCTGCTTGCCCAGCGTCCAGGGTTCGGGCGGCGGTGCCACGGTGGTGAGCGAGGCCACGCGCTCCAGGAGAGAGCGCTGCGTGGCGTCCAGCACTACGCGCTGGGGCCAGGCGCGGCCCCAGTGGTTCCACAGCAGCTGCGCGCCCACGTGGTCCAGCCAGTCGAGGCCACTCAGGTCCCAGCCCAGCTGGGCCTGCGGCGGCGCGGCGGCCAGTTCGGTATTGAGCGAACGCCAGCGCCTGCGTGCGCCAATGTCGGTTGCGCCCCAGCGCCCATGCAGCCGCATGCACGGCCCTTGGGGCGTGTCCTGGCGTGACAGTCGGGGAGCGGTATCGGGCATGGCAGTGGCGTGGCGGGGAGGCGCGTGGCATCTCGCATCTGGGAGGGTGCATGGTAGCGGCAGCGGGCGATCATTGGCAGAGGGACTGCACGCACAGACAAAATCGTATCAAAATAGGGCTCTTGCGCATATGCTGCAAGCACTGCCTGCTATTGAATAAATAGCTCGTCAGGGCAATTTCGTCACGCTTCACGCCATTCTGGATTCCTGCATGAGCGACACCACTTACGACTACATCGTCATCGGCGGCGGCACCGCCGGCGCCCTGCTGGCCAACCGGCTCAGTGCAGACCCGCGCCGCCGTGTGCTGCTGGTGGAAGCCGGTGGCAAGGACAACTACCACTGGATTCACATTCCTGTGGGCTACCTGTATTGCATCGGCAACCCACGCACCGACTGGCTGTACCAAACCGAGCCGGACCCCGGGCTCAATGGCCGCACGCTGCGCTACCCGCGCGGCAAGACGCTTGGTGGCTGCAGCAGCATCAACGGCATGATCTACATGCGCGGCCAGGCGCGCGACTACGACCAGTGGGCCGCGCTCACCGGCGAAGAAGAATGGCGCTGGGAGCAGGCCCTGCCCGACTTTCGCCGCCACGAAAACCATTGGCGCCTGGACACCCCTGGCCAGGCCGACGAGGCCTTTGCCCGCCTGCACGGTCACCCCCGCCTGGGCGGCAGCGGCGAGTGGCGCGTCGAGAAGCAGCGCCTGCGCTGGGACGTGCTCGACGCGTTTGCGCTGGCTGCGCAGCAGGCAGGTATTCCTGCCACCCAGGACTTCAATGGCGGTGACAACGAGGGTGTGGGCTACTTCGAGGTCAACCAGAAAAAGGGCTGGCGCTGGAACACCGCCAAGGCCTTTTTGCGCCCAGCCTGCAGCGAACGGCCCAATTTCGATCTGTGGACCGGCGCCCAGGCCACGCGCCTGCTGCTGGAAAAGCTCCCTGACGGCAGCCAGCGCTGTCAGGGCGCAGAAATCTGGACCGGCCAGGAGATGGTGACGGCCTATGCACGCTGCGAGGTGGTGCTGGCCGCCGGCTCCATCAATTCGCCCCAGCTGCTCCAGCTCTCGGGCATCGGGCCGGCGGCGCTGTTGGCGGCACATGGCATCGCCGTGGCGCACGATTTGCCGGGCGTGGGGGCCAATCTGCAAGACCACTTGCAGATTCGCTCGGTCTTCAAGGTCCAGGGGGTGGAGACGCTCAACAAGCTCGCCGGGTCGCTCCTGGGCAAGGCGCGCATTGGCCTGGAATACGCGCTTACGCGCAGCGGTCCCATGAGCATGGCGCCTTCGCAGCTGGGCGCTTTTGCGCGCAGCTCGCCCGAGCGCGAGCACGCCAACCTGGAATTCCATGTCCAGCCGCTTTCGCTCGATGCGTTTGGCGATCCGCTGCATTCGTTTGCTGCATTTACGGCCAGCGTGTGCAATCTGAACCCGAGCAGCCGCGGCAGTGTGCAGATCAAAAGCCCGCGTTTCCAGGACGCCCCAGCCATCGCCCCCAACTACCTGAGCACGCAGGAAGACCGGCAGGTGGCGGCCGATAGCCTGCGGCTGGCCCGGCGCATCGTTTCGCAGCCTGCACTGGCGCGCTACCAGCCCGAAGAGTTCAAGCCCGGCATGCAATACCAAAGCGACGAAGAACTGGCGCGCCTGGCCGGGGACATCGCCACCACCATCTTTCACCCCGTGGGCACCACCGCCATGGGCCGTGCGGACGATCCGCAGGCCGTGCTTGACCCGCGCCTGCGCGTGCGCGGCGTTGCCGGGCTGCGCGTGGTGGACGCGGGGGCCATGCCCACCATTACCAGCGGCAATACCAATGCGCCGACCTTGATGATTGCCGAGAAAGCCGCGCGCTGGATCGCCCAGGACCATGCTTCTTGACGCAAAGCAGGGTGTTTTCCGGGGGAAATTCCCTATGGCCAGACGCGTTCCCCGCCCCTACAGTTGGCCCACTCGATGGCGCCTGCGGGCAGCCAACACGGGGAGGGCTGGGGAGACATACGCCAACAACACCAACGATTGCATAGCACCCGACGAGGTGCCTTCTTTTTTCCGACGCCGGCCTAGCCGGCGTTTTTTTTGGCCTTTGTGAATGTGATCTGGGTTTGGGCAGGGGCTGCAGCCTGACACAATCGCGCCAATGGAATGGATTCTCGTTTCGCTGGCCTCGCTGCTCGCCGGCTTCATCGATGCCGTGGTGGGCGGCGGCGGACTGGTGTTGCTGCCGGCCTTGTTCGCCACCTTTCCCGGCGCGCCGCCGGCCACGCTGCTGGGCACCAACAAAAGCGCATCGATCTGGGGTACGGCCATGGCCACCTGGCAGTACAGCCGGCGCGTACAGATCCGCTGGCGCGCGCTGCTCCCTGCGGCGTTGACGGGTTTCGTCGGCGCCTTTGCCGGGGCCTGGGCCGTCACGGTGCTCTCCCCCGATTTTCTGCGCCGCATGCTGCCGTTCGTGCTGTTTGCCGTGCTGGTGTACACCGTGGCCAAGAAGGAGCTGGGTCGCCACCACCGCCCCCGCTTCACCGGCCGCGCCGAATGGCTGGCCGCCAGCGCCATTGGGTTGTCGATCGGGTTCTACGACGGTTTTTTTGGTCCGGGAACGGGCAGTTTTTTTGTTTTTCTGTTTGTCCGCTGGCTGGGTTATGACTTTCTCAACGCCTCGGCTTCCGCCAAGCTGCTCAATGTCTCGACCAACATTGCCGCGCTGATTCTGTTCACCGCCAAAGGCCATGTGTGGTGGCACTTTGCGCTGCCACTGGCGGTGGCCAATGTGGTTGGGAGCGTCATCGGCACCCACATGGCGCTCAAGCACGGCACGGGGTTCGTGCGCTCCATCTTTATCTTCGTCGTGAGCGCACTGATTCTGAAAACCGGCTACGACGCCTTCCTGCGCTGAGGGAAATGCCTGATTCGTGGTGGGTTTTGCCGATCCTATAATCCCGCCCTTGTTCGGACCGCAGACTACCCATCGAGACGTTCCGACAGGCGATCCATACCGTTCCGGCTACGCTACCGCAGGCCGGATTTTTTGTACCTGAAATCACCCAAAACAGGATACGAGATGAAGCTTTTCAAAACCCTGGCCTGCGCGCTGGCCCTGTGCACCGCTTTTTCCACGCAGGCCCGATCCCTCGACGAAGTCAAGAAGAGCGGCACGCTGATGGTGGCGACCGAAGGGCAGTTTGCTCCCTTCAACTACTTCAATGGAACCACGCTGACAGGTTTTGAGGTGGAGCTTGCCGAGCTGGTGGCAAAGAAAATGGGCCTCAAAATTCAGTGGAAAACGCTGGGCTTTGACGCCTTGCTGACCGGCCTGCGCCAGGACCGCTGGGACTTGGTGATCGCCTCGCACGGCATCACTGACGAACGCGCCAGGGCCGTTACCTTCACCGCGCCGCATTACTGCTCGGGCGGCATGATCATCGCGATGGACCCGGCCATCCGCACCGGCAAGGACCTGGCAGGCAAGGTGGTTGCTGTGCAGACTGGCACCAGCTACCTGGAGAACGTGCAGAAGGTGTCCTCGGTCAAGGAAGTCAAAAACTTCCCCACCGACGTGGATGCGCGCAGCGCCCTCAATTCGCGCCGTGTGGACGCCTGGGTGACCGACCGCTTCGTCGCCAAGGCCGTGGTGGAAAAGAACCCGAACGCCGGCTTCAAGCTCGGCGACATGCTGTTCATCGAGCGCATTGCCGCCGCAGTGGCCAAGGGCAACCAGCCTTTGGCAGACGCCTGGTCGCAAGGCTTGGCCGCGATCCAGGCCGACGGCAGCTATGCCGAGCTGTCCAAAAAGTACTTCAACGAAGACGTGCGCTGCCACTGAGCCTGAACCGAGCCCGGTCTCTTTCTTTTCATGCTCGTTGCTCTTTGGCCGCAGCGCTGGAATCGCCAGCAGCGCAGCAACGCCACGCTCATCAGCGCCCTGGTGCTGATGGTGCTGGCGCTGGCTGCACTCGGCCGGTTGCTGTCCTTCCTGCCCGAACCCATTGGCTCGAACGCAGAGGCGTTTTCCGCCGGTGCGCGCACGACGTTGTGGCTCACCCTGGTGAGCGGTACGCTGGGTCTGCTGCTGGGCACCAGTGCCGCGCTGGCGCGCACCGCGCGCTGGCGTGCGCTGCGCTGGACCGCCAGTTTCTATATCTGGGCCATTCGCGGCACGCCGCTGCTGGTACAGATTCTGTTCGTCTACTTTGCCTTGCCCGCACTGGTGCCGGGATTGAACCTGCCGGATTTTGCCGCCGCCGTGGTTGCCTTGTCGCTCAACGTCGGCGCCTACAACTCCGAGGCCATTCGCGCAGGCCTGCTGGCCGTGCCGCGCGGGCAGACGGAGGCCGCGCGTGCATTGGGGCTGGGCCAGGCCCATGTGTTCCTTGACGTGGTGTTCCCGCAGGCTTTCAAGATTTCGTTGCCGCCGTTGGTGAGCAATTTTGTAGCCCTGCTCAAGGATTCTTCTCTGGCGTACGCCATTGGTGTGGTCGAACTGACCAACGTCGGCAACCGCATTCAGTCGGCCACGTTCCAGCCGATTGCAACGCTCTCTACCGTGGCCATTACCTATTTGCTGCTGACCACTTTGGTCACGCAGATATCGAACGCCATCGAGTACCGGTTTGACGTTGAAGGGCGCAGCAAATGAGTGCGCCACAAGCCTTCATCGTTGCAGACCATGTGTGCAAGTCTTTCGGGACGCACCAGGTGCTGTGCGACGTCTCCACCCACTTCAATACGGGCGAGGTGACGGTCATCATCGGCGCCTCGGGCTCGGGCAAAAGCACCTTGCTGCGCGCCATCAACCGACTGGAGCCCCACGACAGCGGCACCATCACCATCGATGGCGTTGTGGTCTCCGACGACACCGCGACACTGCAAAAGCAGCGCTGCGAAGTCGGCATGGTGTTCCAGCAATTCAATTTGTTTGGCCACCTATCGGTGCTTGACAACATCACCCTCGCCCCACGGCGCGTGCGCCACACGGCCCGCGCAGAGGCCAACGCGCAGGCCATGTTGCTGTTGCGCCGCGTCGGCCTGCACGAGCACGCGCACAAATACCCGTGGCAGCTCTCAGGCGGCCAACAGCAGCGCGTGGCCATTGCACGTGCTCTGGCCATGAACCCCAAGGTCATGCTGTTCGATGAGCCCACTTCAGCTCTGGACCCCGAAATGGTTCAGGAAGTGCTGGACGTGATGCGCGAGCTCGCTCGCGGTGGCATGACCATGATCGTCGTCACGCACGAAATGGGATTTGCACGCGAAGTGGCCGACCGCGTGCTGTTTTTCGACCAAGGCCGCATTGCGCACGACGCACCGCCGGAAGCATTCTTTGGTAACCCCGCCAACGACCGCATCCGCGCATTCATAGGCCGCATGGGCGCCTGAATCCTCCACCCTTTTTACCCCCCGGAGTCACCATGAAACGAAGCTCTCTCTTTCTTGCCTTGATGGCAGCCGGCCTGTGCAGCCTGTCGGCCCAGGTGTTTGCGCAATCCGCGCAGGATTTCAATGAAATGCGGGCCGAGCTCAAGGCCTTGCGCGCCGAGCTCAATCAGCTCAAGGGGCAGCAGGCGCAGCCAGCGCCGGCCGCCAGCGCCTCGGCCTGGAACGATCGCCTCGATACCGTCGAGCTGCGCCAGAAGGACGCCGTGGTGCTCGGCGACATCCCAGGGAGCTTCCGCCTGCCCGGCAGCGAGACCTCGATTCGTGTCTATGGTTTTGCCGAAGCCAACCTGATCAAGGACTTCAAGAGCACCGCCCCGGGCGACAATTTCAGCAACCTGCCCGAGCAGCCGCTGGCGTCTACCCACCCCTCCACCGGCAAGAACGTGCTCACTGGGCAGACCTCGCGCTTTGGTTTCGAAACCTCAACGCCCATGGGCAACGGCGCCTTCAACACCAAGATCGAGGCCGACTTCTATGGCTATTGCGGCAGCGAATGCAACCGCAACCGCCTGCGACTGCGCCATGCCTATGGCGAATACGCGGGCTGGTTGATCGGCCAGACCTGGTCGACCTTCATGGACCTCGACAACCTGCCAGAAACCGTGGACTTCAACGGCCCGCCGGGCGCCACCTCGCGCCGCCCGGTACAGGTGCGCTACACCTGGAACAACCCCAGCCTGGCCAAATTCCAGTTCGCGCTGGAAGAGCCCACCGATGGCGCACATTCGCCCAATCTGGTGGCGCGCGTGGACAAGGGCTTTGACTGGGGGACGCTCAACGCCCGCATCCTTTCGCACGAGCAGCGTGTGGACGGCTTCAGCAAACGCGGTTTTGGTATTGGCCTGGGCGGCAGCTACAAGCTCACGGGCAGCACCACGTTGATGGCGCAGTACACACAGGTCGATGGCGACGGCGACGGCGCCTATCTGGTCGGCGCGAACTACCCCGTGCTCGACGGCGGAACCCTCCGCCTGGATCGCGCGCGCGGCGTGGTGCTGGGCCTGTCCAACGTGTTCAGCGAGCAGCTGCGCGGCACGATCTCGGTGGGGACGGTGCGTTCCACGCGCAGTGCCGGCGATGCCTACGTCAACGCCTACGGCCTCGAAGGCAACGAGCGCCTGACGCAGTGGCACATCGGCATGTACTACCTGCCGATCAAGAACGTCGAGTTGGGCACCGAACTCATGGGTGGGCGCCGCACGACCTTTGGTGGCGACACGGGGAGCCTGAGTCGCTTGAACCTGCAAGCGCGCTACATCTTCAACTGATCTCTCCTCCTTCCCACAGAGGCTGGCCGCGCAAGCGGCCAGCTTTTTTTCATGCAATCAGAAAAACGCGGGTTGGCCGCCCTCTTGCTCGTCACCGCCGTATGGGGCACCACCTTTCCGGCAATGAAGTTGCTCTCGGGCCAGCTGGACGCGCTGCAGATCATTTGGCTGCGATTTGCCATCGCCCTGTTGGTGCTGGCGCCCCTGTGGCGCGGCATGCGGTCCGAGGAGCGCCGCTGGGGCCTTTTGCTGGGGACATTGTTGTTTTTCGCCTTCTGGCTGCAGATCGAGGGGCTGGGCCGCACCAGCAGCAACCGCAATGCCTTCGTCACCGGGCTCAACGTCCTCGTTGTTCCGTTGCTTGCCATGCTGGTGTTTCGCCGCAACTATGGCTGGCGCCTGTGGGCTGCCTGCGCGCTGGCGGCTGCTGGGATGTCCTTGATGTTCCATGAAGACGAACCCTGGAACCTGGGCGATACGCTGACCTTGTGCAGCACGCTGTTCTATGCCATCTACATCCTGTTGCTGGAAGCGTGCGCGCGGCGCAATGCGGCAAAGCCATTGCGGGCTGCGCGCATGGCCGCAGCGCAGGCGGGCGTGATGTGCCTGGCGGCCTTTGTGCTGCTGCTGGTGCGCCATGGAAGCAGCTGGCGCACGGGCATGGATGCCCTGGATGCGCCGTCCTGGGCCGCCTTGATCTACTTGGGCGTCTTGGCCAGCGTGCTGGTGGTGACGCTGCAGGCCTGGGGTCAGCAGCGCGTGGATGCTCTGCGCAGCGCCATTGTGTTCGGGCTGGAGCCTGTCTTTGCCGCGCTGACTGCCTGGATTTTGCTGGATGAGCGCATGGGCTTGGTTGCGCTTTCGGGCGCGGCCCTGGTGGTGCTGGCGCTGATCTGGAGCCAATGGCAACCGGCGCCGGCTTTGGCACAGCCGTAGCCGGCCGTTACGGAGCCGTGAGGGGAATGTCTTCAACCCGGCGCGGCTTGCCAATCGGCGCTGTGGCCTGGCCCTTGCGCACTGCCGCCAGATCTTCTTCGCTCGGATATTCGCCGTTGAGCCAGTAGTCGAAGACGCGCCGCGCAATGGGCGCCGCCACTCCTGCGCCCCAACCCGCGTTTTCCACAATGACCGCCACCGCGATGCGAGGGTCTTCGGCGGGCGCGAACGCGATGTAGAGCGCGTGATCGCGCTGGTGCTCTTCGAGCTTTTTGGAGTTGTACTTGTCTTTCTGCCCAATGGTGACGGCCTGCGCGGTGCCTGTCTTGCCCCCCGAAACGTAGCGTGCACCAGCGAACACGCGGGTCCCGGTGCCTCCCTGTGTGACGCCAACCATGGCGCGCTTGATGACGTCCACGTTGGCCTTCTTGAAGCCCAGGTTCTGAGGCTCTTCGAGCACTGTCGGGTGGCGCTCTCGCGTCATCACGTCGGTGGTAAACATGCCCAGGTGCGGGCGGTACGCCACACCGCCGTTGGCCACCGTGGCGGTGGCATGTGCCAGTTGCAGCATGGTAAATGTGTTGTAGCCCTGGCCAATGCCGAGGGAAATCGTCTCCCCGGCGTACCAACGCCGGTGCTCGGGGCGCTTGTAGGCGCTGCGTTTCCAGGCCTGGCTCGGCAACACTCCACGCACTTCCCCACCCAGGTCGATGCCCGTGATCTGGCCAAAGCCCAGCGGCGCCATGAAGTCGTGGATCGCGTCCACGCCCATGTCGTTGGCCAGCTGGTAGTAATACACGTTGCTCGAAAGCACGATGCTGCGAAACATGTCCACCGGCCCCAGTCCGTGGTCGCCATGGCTGCGAAAGGTGTGTCCGCCAAAGGTCCAGGAGCCATTGTCCTGAGTGATGTAGCCGGGGGTGCGTTTGCCCGATTCCAGCGCGGCCAGTCCCATGAAGGGCTTGTACGTGGAGCCCGGTGGGTAGGTGCCGCGCAAGGCCCGGTTGAGCAGCGGTTTGTCGAGCGACTCGTTCAGCGCCGCCCAGTTTTCGAAGTCGATGCCTTCGACAAACAGATTCGGATCGAAGGTGGGCTTGCTCACCAGCGACAGCACCTCGCCGTTGCGCGGATCGATGGCCACCAGCGCACCGCGGCGATCGCCAAACAGGTCTTCGATCATGCGCTGCAACTTGATGTCCAGCGTCAGCGTGACCGTGTTGCCCGGCGTGGCGGGAAAGCTCTGCAGGCGCCTCACCGCCCGCCCGCCGGCCGAGGTCTCCATTTGTTCGACGCCAGTGATTCCGTGCAGCTGCTGCTCAAAGCTTTGTTCGATACCGAGCTTGCCGATGTAGTCGGTTCCGCGGTAGTTGGCTTCGTCGTCCGAGTCCTGGATGCGCGCCTTTTCCGCCTCATTGATGCGGCCGATGTAGCCAATGGCGTGGCTCGCGATTTCACCAAACGGGTAGCTGCGAAACAAACGGGCTTTGACTTCGACGCCAGGAAACCGGTAGTTCTGGGCGGCAAAGCGCGCTACCTCGGCGTCGGTCAAACGCGTGCGCAGTGGGAGCGATTCAAAGCTGCGCGATTCCTCCATCAGGCGCTTGAAGCGGCGCCGGTCCCGCGGCGTGATGTCCACCACTTCGGCCAGCGCATTGATCGTATCTTCCAGCACACCGGCCTTGGACGGCGTGATTTCGAGGGTGTAGGCCGAATAGTTGCTTGCCAGCACCACGCCGTTGCGGTCCTCGATCAGGCCGCGGTGCGGGACGATGGGGACAATGGCGGTGCGATTGCTCTCGGCCTGCTCGGCCAGGTCTTCGTGGCGCACGACCTGCAGAAACACCAGCCTTGCCACCAACAGGCAAAAGGCCAGCAGAACCACCGCACCGACAACCAGGACCCGCGCGCGAAAGCGTGAGGCGTCGGCCTCGACGTTGCGCAGTTCCGTCATGGCTTGCGCTTTTCATCGCGATCCGGTGCCCGGCGCTGTGGCGCCAGCAGCAGCCAGCTCGCCGGAGCCCAGAGAAGTGCCTCCAGCCCGGGTGCTGCCAGCACGCTCCAACCGGGTAGCGCGCCGCCTGCCAGCAAACCCACCACGACCTGCACTGCATGGGCGAGGGCAAAAAGTGCGGCCATCTGCGGCGCCTGCGACACGGCGCTGTACCAGTGCAGGCGGCGGTGCGTGAGGGCGATGCCGTACATCAGAACGGCGTAGGCCAGCGCGTGCTGGCCTAGCAGGGCCGACTGCTGAACATCCATGCACAAGCCCATTGCGAACGCGGTCCCCATGCCGACGCGAAGCGGCTGGTGCATTCCCCAGAAGGCCAGCAAAATCATGACCAGGTCGGGCATCCAGGGGGTGCGTCCAAGGGGCAGCATGTTCAACGCTAGCGCAGCCACCAGACTGACGGCGAGGAACACCGGATTGGCCGGCATCAGCAGCAACTGGCCGCGCGGCATGATCATTTGCGCGCCTTCTCTTTCTTGTCCTTCTTGTCGGACTTTTCTTTCCGTGCAGGTTCGGACGGACTCTCGGCGGGGGGCAAGTCGTTGATTGCGGGTGAGAGCAGCAGCACATGCCGCGCACCCTGAACGCGCGCCAGCGGCTTGCAATACACGCGCGCAAAGGCGAGGTCCGCACGTCGCTCCACGCGTACCACGCGGGCCACCGGCAGGCCGGGCGGATAGACGCGATCCATCCCGCTGGTGGTGAGCAGATCGCCCTCCTCGATGTCTGCGCTGGCCTGCATGAAGCGCAGTTCCATGCCACCCCCGTGGCTGAGTACCGGGTCGCCATAAGCGACGCCGCGCTGACCGGTGCGCACATTGACCACGGGAATGGCCTGATCGCGGTCGATGAGCAAGGTGGCTTCGCTGTAGAACGGGTGCACGCGCGTGATCTGACCGAGCACACCCAGGGCATCCACCACCGGCGAGCCCGCCTCCACACCGGATGCCTGACCGGCGTCAACCACCACCCGGCGGCTGTAGGGGTCGGCGGTGTCGTAGAGAATCTGCGCGGCTCGGGCGGAAACCTTGGTGCGGGTGCGCAGTTCAAGCAACTGCCGCAGGCGCTCGTTCTCCAGCTCCAGCTCCTCCAATTGGTTGGCACGCAAGGACGCTTCCAGGAGTTGGTGCTGCGCTTGCCTGGTCTGTGCCTGCGCAGCCTCAAGCGATTCCACATATTCCGTGCTGCGCCCGAGGAACTCGATGGGCTGCAGCATCAACCATTGCACGGGGTAAAGCGTGGTGGCGACAACGTTTCGCACCGGATCGGTGATTCGAAAACGGGCATCCGCCACCATCAAAAACAGCGCCAGGGCGCTGTAGAGGATCAGCTGTGCGCGCGGCGTCGGGCCTTGGCGCATGAAGGATGGGGCGCTTCGCTCAAGGGTACCGTGCGACATGCGGCCTCCGGGTCAGACTGCGCGCGGGTTAGCGCGCAGCAGCGAACCAGGCTCATTCACTGGTGAAGATGCTTCCTGCACGGTCCATGCGTTCCAGAGCGATGCCGCAGCCCCGCACCACGCAGGTCAGCGGGTCTTCGGCGACCAGCACCGGCAGGCCGGTTTCCTCCGCCAGGAGGCGATCGAGATCGCGCAGCAATGCGCCGCCGCCGGTCAGCATCATCCCGCGCTCGGCAATGTCGGCGCCCAGCTCGGGAGGCGTCTGCTCCAGCGCGTTCTTGACCGCCGAGACAATCTGGTTGAGGGGTTCGGTCAGCGCTTCGAGCACTTCGTTGCTGGAGATGGTGAAGCTACGCGGCACGCCTTCGCTGAGGTTGCGCCCCCGCACTTCCATTTCGCGCACTTCCGATCCTGGAAACGCCGAACCAATGTTCTTCTTGATGGCTTCTGCCGTGGGCTCGCCGATCAGCATGCCGTAGTTGCGGCGGATGTAGCTGATGATGGCCTCATCGAACTTGTCGCCGCCGACGCGCACGCTGCCCTTGTAGACCATGCCACCGAGCGAGATCACGCCCACTTCGGTGGTGCCACCGCCGATATCCACCACCATGGAGCCCGACGCTTCGGACACCGGCAGACCCGCGCCAATGCCCGCGGCCATGGGTTCTTCAATGAGGTAGACCGAGGTGGCGCCCGCCGCTTCCGCTGCGTCCTTGATCGCGCGGCGCTCCACCTGGGTGGATCCGCAGGGCACGCAGATGATGATGCGCGGGCTGGGGGTAAGCAGGGTGCGCGGATGCACCATCTTGATGAACTGCTTGATCATCTGCTCGGTGATGACGAAGTCGGCGATCACGCCGTCCTTCATGGGACGGATGGCTTCGATATTTCCGGGCACCTTGCCCAGCATGGCCTTGGCCTCGCGGCCCACGGCCTGGATCACCTTCTTGCCATGGGGCCCGCCTTCGTGGCGAATGGCCACCACCGAGGGTTCGTCCAGAACAATGCCCTTGTCGCGGGCAAAAATGAGTGTGTTCGCGGTGCCTAAGTCAATCGCGAGGTCGGTGGAGAAGTACCGACGAAAAACTCCGAACATTCAACTATCCTCTCGGCACGGAAGGCACTTCGGCCTGCCGTCGCCGTGTTACATGGGAAAAACCGTGTTGGGTGCGCTGGTCCGGAAAAGGCGCCCAACCACCACGAAAAGGCCATCAAGGCAGCACCTTGAGGGACCTATTCAACAAAAACAGTCGCTTGGGTGTGCCTCTCGACAAAGGCGGGATAATAACGCATCCCCTGTGAATAACTCGCGCCTGCGGCACCAGCGCAGGTGCTTTACATCCGGTTTCGACACCGCAATCCCATGGCATTGACCCTCCCAGAGATCGGCCGCCTTGCCCATTTGGCCCGTCTTGAGTTCACACCCGAAGAAAGCCAGCAATTGCTCAGTCAGTTGAACGGTTTTTTTGACATCGTCGAGCAAATGCGCGCCGTGGACACGGCGGGCATTGAGCCCCTGGCGCATCCTGTGGCGGCGGTGGCTCCGCAAATTCTGCGCCTGCGGGAAGACGTGGCGAGTGAGCCCGACCAGCGCAATGCCAACCAGCAGAACGCCCCGGCCGTGGAGCGCGGCCTGTTTCTGGTTCCCCGGGTCATCGAATGAGCACAGCCATGAGCGAAATCCACCCGCCTTTGCACGACATGCCGCTGCGCGCCCTCGCGCAGGCCCTGCGTTCGCGCCGGGTCAGTGCATTGGAAGTCTCCGAACATTTCCTCGCGCGCATGCGTCAGCACCAGAGCCTGGGCGCTTTTCTTGCCGTGGACGAAGAGGTGAGCCGCTCCCAGGCCCGCCTGGCCGACGAGCGATTGGCTGCGGGCAGTACGGCGCCGCTGGAGGGCGTGCCGCTGGCGCACAAGGATATTTTCGTCACCCGCGATTTCCCTACGACGGCGGGCTCGCGCATGCTGTTGGGCTACCGTTCCCCCTTTGACGCCACCGTGGTGCAGCGTCTGGCCGACGCCGGCGTGGTCACGCTGGGCAAGCTCAATTGCGACGAATTCGCCATGGGCTCGGCGAACGAAAACTCGGCGGCAACGCCCGTAGGCTTTGATG
>JBATPF010000028.1:0-8807 GCA_049291355.1 Giesbergeria sp. | reverse complement strand
AGTCAGCAGCCACTTTGTGCTGCCTGAACTCAAGGCGGCGAACTTGCCTTCCAAGGTCAGCCCGCAAGGCCAGCTCTACCAGCGCTGGTTGCAGCAGAACGTGCGCGGCCACAAGCTGCCTGGCCTCAAGACCGTGACCTTGTCGTTCAAGCGCCCGGGGTCTAACACGGGCGATGCCGACGCTGACACCCTGAACGCTTTGGCCCAACTGGCAGAGCAGTTCAGCGCTGCCGAAGCGCGCCTGACGCACGAGCAAAACATTTTGCTGCCATGGGTGCACGCAAGCGACCTGCCTGCGATGTACGAAGCGGCCCGTGCACTCGGCCTGGCAAAACCCAACATCGGCCTGCTGACCGACATGATCGTCTGCCCCGGCGGCGATTTTTGCTCGCTGGCGAACGCCCGCTCGCTGCACATTTCCGCCGCCGTCACCGAGCGCTATCAGGATCTGGACGAGCTGTTCGACCTGGGTCCGATCGATCTGCACATGAGCGGCTGCATCAACTCCTGCGGCCACCACCACAGCGGTCACATCGGCATTTTGGGCGTCGATAAAGACGGCAAGGAGTGGTACCAGATCACGCTGGGCGGGGCCGATGGCTCCGAGCTTTCTGGCCCCGCCATTGGCGGCAAGGTGGTCGGACCCTCGTTCACGGCGGCTGAAGTGCCCGAGGTCATCGAGGCACTGCTGGCCACTTTCCGCACGCTGCGCAAGCCGGGCGAGTTTTTCATCGACGCCCTGCGCCGCATCGGCCACGACCCTTTCAAGCAGGCGGCCAACAGCGCACGCCGCCCCAAGGCCGACCAGGAAGTCCTGGCCGAACAGAATTGATTTTCGCTTGAACACTATGAAAATAATAGCTGCTAACGCTTTACAGATAAGCGCTGAGGCCGAAAAAACCTTGGAAATTTCCAACGATGTGGAGCTTGCCAAGCTGGCGGCCAGCGGCGCGCTCGAAGGCGTAGCGCGCGTGGAATTGCAGTTCCCCAAATTCACCGACGGCCGCGCCTACAGCCAGGCCTTGCTGCTGCGCCGGCGCTACCGCTTCTGCGGCGACATCCGCGCCACGGGCGACGTACTGATCGACCAGCTGGTGCACATGTACCGCAGCGGCTTCACCAGCGCCGTGCTGGCCGAAGGCGTGGACGCCGCCGCCGCCGAGCGCCAGTTCGCGCGGTTCAGCGCGTTCTACCAGGGCGACGTGAACGAGCCGCGCCCTCTTTTTGCCCGTCAGGCGGCGCTGGAATCCGCATGAGCCAGACTTCTGCCCTGAGCCCACTGGCCGGCGCCGCCAAGGCCTCCGCCATTGCGCTGTACGCCAAGCCCTCGCCCAGCTACGCCGCCAAGCGCGCGCAGGCCGAAACCTTGCTGCGGCGCGCCGCTGCCCTGGGCGCAGTCACGCAGGCCAACAGCCTGGGCGTGGAGGACATGGTCCTCACCGACATGGTCCGCCGCCTGCAACTGCCGATCAGCGTGTTTGTGCTCGAAACCGGGCGCCTGCACACCGAGACCCTGGCGCTGCTGGAGCGCACCCAGGCGCTTGAAGGCATCGAGGTGCAGGTGTTTCGCCCCAAGCACGAAGCCGTGATTCAGTTCATCCGCACCCAGGGTCAGGACGCGATTTACGACAGCGTCGCCCAGCGCAAGCAATGCTGCGACATCCGCAAGATGGAGCCCCTGTCGCGCGCCCTGGCGGGCAAAAAAGGCTGGATCACCGGCCTGCGACGCGAGCAGTCGAACGCCCGGGCTGAAGTCCCCCAGGTGGACGAGAGCGAGCAGGCGAGCAAGGGCCTGACCAAGTTCAACCCGCTGGCCGACTGGACGCAGGGCGACGTTTGGCACTACGTGCTTGAGAACCACGTGGACTACAACCCGCTGCACGACCAGTTCTACCCCAGCATCGGCTGCGCACCCTGCACGCGGGCGGTGACGGTGGGCGAAGACTTCCGCTCGGGGCGCTGGTGGTGGGAGGATGAGGCGGCGAAAGAATGCGGCTTGCATGTCAAGAAGCCCACACCGGCTCAACCCCAGAAACACAACGAGGAAACCCCCGCATGACCGCCCGCGCAGAACCCCAGCTGCTCAGCCAGCTCAGCAACCGCCACCTCGACGCGCTGGAAGAAGAGACCATCTACCTCCTGCGCGAAGTGGCCGCCGCCTTTGAGCGCCCCACCCTCCTGTTCTCCGGCGGCAAGGATTCGCTGGTGATGCTCCGGTGTGCCGAAAAAGCCTTTGGCGTGGGCCGCATTCCCTATCCGCTCTTGATGATCGACACCGGCCACAACTTCCCTGAAGTGACGGCGTTTCGCGACCTGCGTGCCGGCGAGCTGGGCGCCAAGCTCATCGTGCGCAGCGTGGAAGATTCGATGGCACGCGGCACCGTGCGGCTGGCGCACCCCGGCGAGCCGCGCAATGTCCACCAATCGGTGACGCTGTTAGAGGCCATTGAAGAATTCCGCTTTGACGCGCTGATCGGCGGCGCGCGCCGCGACGAAGAAAAGGCCCGTGCCAAGGAACGCATCTTTTCGCACCGCGACAGCTTCGGCCAGTGGCAGCCCAAGGACCAACGGCCCGAGCTGTGGACGCTGTTCAACACCCGTCTGGCCGCCGGCGAGCACTTTCGCGTGTTCCCGATCAGCAACTGGACCGAACTGGATGTGTGGCAGTACATCGAGCGCGAGCAGATCGCCCTGCCCTCGCTCTACTTCTCGCACCGCCGCCAGGTGGTGGACCGGCGCGGCATGCTGGTGCCCGTCACCCCGCTCACGCCGCCACGCGACGGCGAGCAGGTGCAAGAGCGCGACGTGCGCTTTCGCACCCTGGGCGACGTGACCTGCACCTGCCCGGTGGCCAGCCTGGCCGCCACGGCCGCCGACATCGTCATTGAGACCCTGGCCGCCGACATGAGCGAGCGCGGCGCCACCCGCATGGACGACCAGACCAGCGAAGCCTCGATGGAGAAACGCAAGAAAGACGGGTATTTCTAATGAATGCTACTCAAAATATAGCTGATCGCGCTTATTCAATAAGCGCTAGCGGCCAAAAAGACCATAAATCTGAAGCCCCCACCAACCACGACGCCGCCCTGCGCTTCATCACCTGCGGCAGCGTGGACGATGGCAAGAGCACGCTGATCGGCCGCCTGCTGGTGGATACCAAAGCCGTGTTGCAAGACCACCTCGCCGGCGTCCAGCGCCAGGGTGAAACCGACCTGGCCCTGCTGACCGATGGCCTGTCCGCCGAGCGCGAGCAAGGCATCACCATCGATGTCGCCTACCGCTACTTCGCCACCGAGGCGCGCAAGTTCATCATTGGCGACGCACCCGGCCACGAGCAGTACACGCGCAACATGGTCACCGCCGCCAGCAGTGCCGACGCCGCCGTGGTGCTGGTGGACGCCACCAAGCTCGATTGGCAAAACCCCGTCCCCACGCTGCTGCCGCAAACCCGCCGCCACAGCCTGCTGGTGCACCTGCTGCGCGTACCGTCCCTGGTGTTTGCCGTGAACAAGCTCGACGCTGTGGAGAACCCAGCGCTCGCCTTTGCCCACATCAGCGCCGCGCTGGCGGCGTTTGCGCACGAGGCCGGCATCACGGTGCGCGCCACCGTGCCGGTGTCGGCGCTCAAGGGCTGGAACGTGGTCGATGGCCGCGCGGGCTGGTGCGACTACATCGGCCCCAGCCTGTTGCACATCTTGGAGCAACTGCCCAACACGGCGCCTGACTTCGATCTGCCGCTGGCCCTCCCCGTGCAATGGGTGGAAAAGTTTTCGGGTTCCGCCGACACCAGCCAAGGCCGCCGTGTTTTCTGGGGCCGCATTGCCGCTGGTCTGGCGCAGCCGGGCTCTGAAGTGCAGGTGTTTCCCTGTGGCCAGCGCGCCCGCGTGGCCCAGGTGCTGGACCGCACCCGCCAGCCGGGCGAAGTGGCCGCCGGCCACAGCGCCGGTATCGTGCTCGACCGCGAGATTGACATCTCGCGCGGCGACTGGATTCTGGCAGCCGCGCCGCCAGAGCAAACTGACTCGCAAAGCGACGACTTCGACGCGCCCGAGCCGGCATCCCCCTGGCCCGCACAAACCTTGCTCAGCTGCACCGTGGCCTGGCTGGACGAGCAGCCGCTGGTGGCTGGCCGCGTCTACCAGCTGCTGCACGGCCACCGCTGGGTCAAGGCACGTGTGCAGCGCATCGTGCACGGGCTCGACATCCACACGCTGGCCGAGCACGCGGCCAGCGAACTGGCGCCCAACGCCATCGGCCATGTGGAGCTGCAACTGCAATCGCCCTTGCCCGTCGCACCCTATGCGCGCTCACGCCAGCTTGGCGCCATGATTTTGGTGGACACCGCCAGCAACCGCACCGCCGGCGCCGTGCTGCTACGCTGAGGCGCATGGATGACCAGAACCCTGCCCTGCCGCCAGTTTTCACCATCGGCCACTCAACGCACAGCTTTGAGGAATTTGCCGCCCTGCTTGCGAAAGAAGGCGTGCAGCGCATTCTCGATGTGCGCAAGCTCACCGGTTCGCGCCGCTTTCCGCAGTTCAATGCCGACGCTCTGGCGCCTGCCCTCGCCGACCTGGGCATCGGCTACCAGCATATCGCGGCCCTGGGCGGCAGACGCGGGCGCACACTGGCCAAAGGCGAACCCTCGCCCAACGGCTACTGGACCAACGACAGCTTTCGCCGCTACGCCGACTATGCACTCACGGACGATTTCGCCGCCGGAATGCAAGAGTTGCGCACAGCCAGCCAGGCCACCTGCTGCGCGCTCATGTGCGCCGAAGCCGTGTGGTGGCGCTGCCACCGCCGCATCATCACGGATTACCTGCTGCTGGAAGGCCGGGAGGTGCGCCACATTCTGGGCAAAGCGCCCGCCGAGCCTGCGAGCATGACACCGGGCGCAAAACCAACCCCGCTCTCTGGGCACCCAGGTCGCACCGCGCTGATCTATCCAAGCGCCGCCGTGCAGCAGTGACAGTTTCGGCGATATTGCAAGACCATCAGGGTCATACGCGGACCTCTCAGTGCAAACCCTTAAAATAACCACCTTACGCTTCCGAACAACGAGCCAGCCATGACCCACGTCGTCTCCGAGAACTGCATCAAGTGCAAATACACCGATTGTGTGGACGTGTGTCCCGTGGACTGCTTCGTTGAAGGCCCGAACATGCTCGTCATCAATCCCGACGAGTGCATCGACTGCGCGGTCTGCGTGCCCGAATGTCCGGCCAACGCCATCTTTGCCGAAGAAGACCTGCCTCCTGCCGAACTGGCTTTCATCAAGATCAACGCCGAACTGACGAATGCACCGGGCTGGAAAGTCATCACCAAGCGCAAGGGAGCCCTCCCCGATGCCGATGAGTGGAACGGCAAGCCTGGCAAGCGCAGCGACATAGTGAAGTAACCCCTGCGTCGTTTCGCACCTGTCCCCTGTGGGGGAGGCTTCCGGTGAACCTGATTCCCCCTGCGCCGCTGCGCGGCTTCCCCATGAGGGGAGGACGCCTCCAGTGGATTGGCTTTGGCAGGTGTGACTTGCTACTCTGGTGCTCAATTTAAGGTCTGGAGGATTGGATGGAAAAGACGGATGCTGTCGTCATCGGCGCAGGCCCCGTCGGTCTGTTCCAGATTTTTCAGCTGGGCTTGCAAGGCCTCTCCTGCCACGTCATCGACGCCCTGCCGCATGCGGGCGGTCAGTGCGCCGAGTTGTACGGCGACAAGCCGATTTACGACATTCCCGGAATCAAGGTCTGCACCGGTCAGGAACTGACCGACCGCCTGCTGGAACAGATCGTTCCCTTTGCCCCGCAATGGCACCTCGGTGAACAGGCCTCGGTGCTGGCGCCGCAGCCCAATGGCGGATTCCTGGTGGAAACCAGCAGTGGTACCCAGTTGCACGCCCGCGCGGCTTTCATCGCTGCCGGCGTTGGCGCATTCCTGCCTCGCACACTCAAGCTGCCCGGACTGGAGGCGTTTGAGGGCACCCAATTGCGCTACGGGTTCGACGAGGGCGAAAACCTCGCCGGCCAGCACCTGGTGGTGCACGGCGGTGGCGAACATGCCGTGGCCACTGCCATCGCCTGCGCCACCGCGCCAGAGCATTTGCGCCCCAGCCGCGTCACCCTGCACCACCGCCGAGATGTCTTTGATGCGCCGCCCGCCGTTCTGGACCAATTGCGCGTGCTGCGTGTGGCGGGTCGCATTGAGGTGGCGATTGGCGTAGCGAGCGGTATCGAGCAAGCGGCTGGCCACCTGAGTGCACTGATGCTGACCACGTCCGAGGGAAAGCTGTTGCGCGTGCCGCTGGACAGGCTGCTGGTCCGCCTGGGTTTGGTGCCCCGCCTGGGGCCCATTGCGGACTGGGGCATGGCCCTGGAGCGAAAGCAGATCGTGGTGGACCCCACGACGTTCGCCACGAGCGTTCCTGGTATCTACGCTGTGGGTGACGCCATCACTTACCCTGGCAAACGCAAGCTCATCGTCAGCGGTTTTCACGAAGCCACCCTCGCCGCCTTCGGCGCCGCCGAATGCTTGGCGGGGCAGAAGCTCCCACTGGAATACACCACCAGCAGTGCCCGATTGCAACGCTTGCTGGGTGTAGGCGCCGCAGGCAGCGACTCAGGCGGGCGGGCCGACTTGCAGTCCCACGACGCATCGCTTGAGTGATGCGACTCAGAGGCTCGGTAGAGCAATCCGGCCTTCCACATTACAGAAATCATATTTCTTAATATGAAATATTGGTTGATGCACCGCATCATTTTTGCTGGTTCGGGACAGATACCGAATTGCGTCTTTCCGAAAGAAATACGCTATGTTGTTGATTTTTAAAGAATAAATTCTAGTCTTATATAAGACATAAGAGCTTGCACAGGTCTTGTAGAAGACTTAAAGTGATCTCCATGTCGCGCCCTTGGCGCTCCCGTCATTTCAACACCCTCACGGAGTCTTTATGCCCCAATCCCTGACCCAACAACTGAGCCGCGAACAGCAAATTGCTGCACTCGAAAAAGAGTGGGCCCAAGACCCGCGCTGGAAGGGCGTGAAGCGTGGCTACACCGCAGCCGACGTCGTTCGCCTGCGCGGCAGCCTGCAGCCCCAGCACACGCTGGCCCAGCGCGGCGCCGAGAATCTGTGGGAAAAGATCAATGGCGGAGCCAAGAAGGGCTACGTCAACGCGTTCGGCGCCATCTCTGCAGGCCAGGCCATGCAGCAGGCCAAGGCCGGGCTGGAGGCCGTGTACCTGTCGGGCTGGCAAGTGGCTGCGGACGGCAACACGTCGGAAACCATGTACCCCGACCAGTCGCTGTACGCCTATGACTCGGTGCCCACCATGGTGCGCCGCATCAACAACACCTTCAAGCGCGCAGACGAAATCCAGTGGGCCCGCGGCATCAACCCCGGCGACCAGGAATTCATCGATTACTTCCTGCCTATCGTGGCGGATGCAGAAGCCGGTTTCGGCGGCGTGCTCAACGCCTTCGAGCTGATGAAAAACATGATTGCTGCAGGCGCTGCCGGTGTGCACTTCGAAGACCAACTGGCTGCAGTGAAGAAGTGCGGCCATATGGGCGGCAAGGTGCTGGTGCCTACGCACGAAGCTTGCGAGAAGCTGATCTCGGCCCGTTTCGCTGCCGACGTGATGGGCGTCTCCACCATCATCCTGGCCCGCACCGACGCGGAAGCCGCCAACCTGATCACGTCGGACCACGACGCCAACGACAAGCCTTTCCTGACCGGCGAGCGCACGCAAGAAGGCTTCTACCGTGTCAAGAACGGCCTGGAGCAATCCATCAGCCGCGGTGTGGCCTACGCTCCCTACGCCGATCTGGTGTGGTGCGAAACCGGCGTGCCCGATATCGGCTTTGCCCGCGAGTTCGCCCAAGCCGTGCTGGGCGCCTGCCCTGGCAAGCTGCTGTCGTACAACTGCTCGCCGTCTTTCAACTGGAAGAAGAACCTCAACGACAAGCAGATTGCCTCGTTCCAGGAAGACCTGTCCGCGCTGGGCTACAAGTTCCAGTTCATCACGCTGGCCGGTATCCATATCAACTGGTTCAACACCTTCAAGTTCGCCAATGCCTACGCAGGCGGCGAAGGCATGAAGCACTACGTCAACATGGTGCAAGAGCCTGAATTTGCAGCGCGCGAGCAGGGCTACACCTTCGTGTCGCACCAGCAGGAAGTGGGCGCGGGCTACTTCGACGACGTGACCACGGTGATCCAGGGCGGCTCTTCCAGCGTGAAGGCCCTGACGGGTTCCACCGAAGAAGAGCAATTCCACTGAGCTCTACTGAACCGCCCCTCGCATGAGGGATGAAGCGACACGAAAAGGCCACCCCACGGGTGGCCTTTTTTCCGCACTTGAGTTGAATGCCCGAACTCCAGCATCGCGAACGGTGCATGTGACCGGTCCAGGGTGGTGGTGGCCATGGCGGCCTCGCTCAAGAACTTGCCCCCATGCCCGAGTCACGACGTCAGGGCAATCCTTCAAGCTTATAACATCACGAACTTGATGAGCCGCGCGAGCGAATCTGGGTGGTGGCCCTGACCAAGCAAGCCAACTTACGGTGCGATCAAGGGATACGGCTTCCAGAGGCAAGGTCAGCCGGCCATATTCCTCCGCCGGCGACTATTTTCTGTATTTACAAAAGCGAAACCCCCTTGAACCTAGAGGATTCAAGGGGGTTTAGCAGGGCTGTAAGAGCCTGACGATGACCTACTTTCACACGGGAACCCGCACTATCATCGGCGCGAAGTCGTTTCACTGTCCTGTTCGGGATGGGAAGGAGTGGGACCAACTTGCTATGGTCGTCAAG
>JBATPF010000027.1:0-4241 GCA_049291355.1 Giesbergeria sp. | reverse complement strand
GATTTCGCCATGCTGGTTCCGCCATCCGTAGACGCTGCACACCTGCCGGCCTTGCTGCAAGCCATGCCCAAGGCCGAACTGCATATTCACATCGAAGGTTCGCTGGAGCCCGAGCTGATCTTCGAACTGGCTGAGCGCAACGGCGTACGCCTGCCCTATGCCAGCGTGGAAGCCTTGCGCAGCGCCTATGCCTTCAGCGATCTGCAGAGTTTTCTCGATATTTACTACGCCGGTGCCAGTGTGCTTCTGGCCGAGCAGGACTTCTACGACATGGCGCGGGCCTACCTGCGCCGGGCGGCGCTGGACCACGTGGTGCGCGCGGAGATCTTTTTTGACCCACAGACGCACACGGCACGCGGCGTCTCCATGGAGACGGTCATTCGCGGCCTGCACCGCGCTTGCGAAGAGGCGCAGCGCGAATCGGGCATCAGCGCTGCGCTGATCCTTTGCTTCCTGCGCCACCTGAGCGAAGAAGACGCTTTTGCCACGCTGGAGCAGGCGCTGCCATTCCAAGACCACTTCATCGGCGTGGGGCTCGATTCGAGCGAACTTGGCCACCCGCCGGAAAAGTTTGCGCGCGTGTTCGCGCGCTGCCGCGAGCTGGGCCTGCACCGCGTGGCGCACGCGGGCGAGGAGGGTCCGCCGGCCTACATCTGGAGCGCGCTGGACGTTCTGCATGTCGAGCGCATCGATCACGGCGTGCAGGCCTTGAAGGACGACGCCCTGGTGGCGCGTCTGGCGCGTGAGCGCGTAGCGCTCACCGTCTGCCCCCTGTCCAATCAGAAGCTGTGCGTGTTTCCGGATCTGGCCCAGCACAACCTGCGCCAGCTGCTGGAGGCCGGTCTGTGCGCCACGGTCAATTCCGACGATCCAGCCTATTTCGGTGGCTACATCAACGACAATTTCTTGCAGGTGTTTGCCGCCACTGGCATGACGCCTGCCCATGCCTGGCAGTTGGCGTGCAACAGTTTCGAGGCCAGTTTTGCGCCCGAGGCGGACAAACAGGCGTGGATGTCGCGCTTGCAGTCCGTTTTTTCGGATTTTTCAGCGCGCTAGTTCGCGGGGCTTGCCGCACGGGGCTTGCCGTCCGGTCTGCACCGCTTGTCCAGAGGCTTGTCCACAGCCTGCGCACAGGCTTGTGCCGTGACGCCGGGCGCCGTGCGGGCTACCATCGGACGCTTGTCCAGGGAACCCTATGTCCGAATTCATGATGCCGGTTGACGAGGAATTCGCGCCGTACGACCACCAACTTGCGCAGTTGCGCGTGCCGCCGCACTCGACCGAGGCCGAATCCAGCGTGCTCGGCGGCCTGTTGCTCGACAACCAGGCCTGGGACCGCGTCGGCGACCTCCTGATCGAGAGCGACTTCTACCGCTTTGAGCACCGGCTGATCTACGCCGGCATTGCAAAATTGGTCAATGCCAGCAAGCCGGCCGACGTGATCACGGTGTACGAGCACCTGCAAAGCATTGGCAAGTCCGAGGAAGTTGGAGGCCTCGCCTACCTGAACGCGCTGGCGCAGTATGTGCCCAGCGCCAGCAACATCCGCCGCTACGCCGAAATCGTGCGCGAGCGCGCCATTCTGCGCAAACTGGTTACCGCCAGCGACGAAATCGCCACGGCCGCCTTCAACACCCAGGGCCGGCCCGTCGACAAGATCCTTGACGAAGCCGAACAGAAAATCTTCAATATCGGCGAAGAAGGTTCGCGCATGAAGCAGGGCTTCCAGGGCATGGACACCCTGGTGGTCAACCTGCTCGACCGCGTGCAGGAGATGGCGGACAACCCCAACGACATCACCGGCGTGCCCACGGGCTTCATCGACCTGGACCGCATGACGTCCGGCCTGCAGGCGGGCGACATGGTGGTGCTGGCGGCGCGCCCCTCCATGGGCAAGACGGCGCTGGCCATCAACATTGCCGAGCACGTGGCGCTGAACGAAGGCCTGCCGGTGGCGGTGTTCTCCATGGAAATGGGCGCAGCGCAGCTGGCCGTGCGTATCGTCGGTTCCATCGGCCGCATTGAGCAAAGCCATCTGCGCACTGGCAAGCTGACCGACGATGAGTGGCCGCGCCTGACGGAAGCCATTGAAAAACTGCGCAACGTCTCGCTGCACATCGACGAAACCGCAGGTCTCACCCCCAGCGAGCTGCGCGCCAACGCGCGGCGCCTGGCGCGCCAGTGCGGCAAGCTGGGCATGATTGTGGTGGACTATTTGCAGCTCATGAGTGGTTCCAGCAGCTCGCAAGGCGAGAACCGCGCCACCGAGTTGGGCGAAATTTCGCGCGGGCTCAAGATGCTCGCCAAAGAACTGCAGTGCCCGGTGATTGCGCTCTCGCAGCTCAACCGCAGCGTCGAGACGCGCACCGACAAGCGCCCCATGATGAGCGACCTGCGCGAGTCCGGCGCCATCGAGCAGGACGCCGACATCATCATGTTCATCTACCGCGACGACTACTACAACAAGGACAGCAAGGAGCCCAATGTCGCCGAGATCATCATCGGCAAGCAGCGCAACGGCCCCACGGGCACGGTCAAGCTGTTCTTCCAGAAGTCGCAGACGCGCTTCGAGAGCCTGGCCATGGGGTCCAGCGACGATTTTTAGTGAAAAAAGCTGCTAGCGATTATTGGGTAAGCGCGAGAGGCTATGTATTTCGTAGCGAACTACGCGTTGCTCACTATCAAAAAAAGAGCTGGTAGCGCATGCAGAACAAGCGCTGACAGCTCTTTTGGCTTGAAATTGACGAGCGCTACAACACTTCGCTCGCAAAATCCGCCAGGCGCGAACGCTCGCCACGCGCCAGGGTAATGTGGCCGCTGTGCGGCCAGCCCTTGAAGCGGTCCACGGCAAAGGTCAGGCCCGAAGAGCCCTCGGTGAGGTAGGGCGTGTCGATCTGGGCCAGGTTGCCCATGCAAATGATCTTGGTGCCCGGCCCGGCGCGGGTGACCAGCGTCTTCATCTGCTTGGGCGTCAGGTTCTGCGCCTCGTCGATGATGACGAACTTGTTCATGAAGGTGCGTCCGCGCATGAAGTTCATGCTCTTGATCTTGATGCGGCTGCGAATCAGATCGTTGGTGGCGGCGCGCCCCCATTCTCCGGCGTTGCCGCCGTCGCCCTTGGCCAAAAATTCGAGGTTGTCGTCCAGCGCGCCCATCCAGGGGCCCATCTTCTCTTCCTCGGTGCCGGGCAGAAAGCCGATGTCCTCGCCCACGCTGACGGTGGCGCGGGTCATGATGATTTCGGTGTAGCGGCGGTCGTCGAGCACCTGCGTCAGGCCCGTGGCCAGGGCCATCAGCGTCTTGCCGGTGCCTGCCGTTCCGGCCAGGGTGACGAAATCAACCTCCGGGTCCATCAGCAGGTTGACGGCGAAGTTCTGCTCGCGGTTGCGCGTGGTCACGCCCCAGACCGCGTTTTTGGCGTGGCCGTAGTCCTTGAGGGTTTTGAGTACCGCCGTTTTGTCTCGGATTTCGCTCACACGCGCGTACAGGCTGGGCTCGCCCGGCGCCTCGAAGTACACAAACTGGTTGATCATCAACTGCGGCACGATGGGGCCGCTGATGCGGTAGAAAGTGTGCGCGCCGCTCTGCCAGCTCTCCACCGATTTGCCGTTGCGGTTCCAGAAATCGGGCGGCAACGGCAGCACGCCGGAATACAGCAGGTCGCCGTCTTCCAGCGCCTTGTCGTTCTGGTAGTCCTCGGCGGGCAGGCCCAACGCGCGCGCCTTGACGCGCATGTTGATGTCTTTGGACACCAGCACCACCTCGCGCTCCGGATGTTGCTTGCGCAGGCCCTCGACGACGCCCAGGATCTGGTTGTCCGCTTTGCCGGGCGGCAGGCTGGTGGGCAGTTCGAAGTCGAGCCCCGAGGTCTGAAAGAACAGGCAGCCACCGGCAGCGCGCTGGCCTGTCGAATCCAGGGCAATCCCCAGGGCGATGTCGGCGCCCGGTGTGGCCACCAGGGCGTCGAGCGAGCGGCTGACCTGGCGGCCATTGCGCGCCACCTCGGTCATGCCTTTTTTGTGGCCGTCGAGCTCTTCGAGCACGATCATCGGCAGATAGATGTCGTGTTCCTCGAAGCGGAACAAGCTGGTCGGATCGTGCAGCAGCACGTTGGTGTCGAGCACGAACAATTTCTTGGGACCGGTGCCACGCTTTTTGCGTTCGCGTGCCGGGCGTGCTGCTGCGGGGGCCGCAGCGGGTGCGGACGGAGCCGGAACCTCCGCTCGGGCGAGAGCTTGGGG
>JBATPF010000026.1:0-4440 GCA_049291355.1 Giesbergeria sp. | reverse complement strand
GCTGCGGGGAGCACGCGGCTCCATCGGACGGGCTTCGTTGACCACGAGGTCACGGCCGCCAAAGTTTTGGCCATGCACGCCTTGAATGGCGGCTTGTGCCTCGGCATCGCTGCCCATTTCGACAAAGCCGAAGCCCTTGGAGCGGCCGGTGTCGCGCTCCATCATGACCTTGGCGCTGGAAACCGCACCGTACTGGCCAAAAGTTTGCTCGAGGTCGCTGTCGCGGAAGGAATAGGGCAGGTTGCCCACGTAAAGTTTGTTGCCCATAAAGGACTCCTGAAGAAACATAAAACGCGATGGAGTCCGACGCAATCAACAAACCTGTGACGACTTCAAAGACGCGAAACTGACCAGACACCGCTCATACACTGCTTTTTCGAGATGCGAAAAAGCGAGATCATTATCTGCCAATTTGCCGCCGCGGTCGATTTTATTTGCCTTTTCTTCGCATTTGTGCGCCGGCACAACGCCCGCGTGGCCTGCGTGGGCACCTGCGGCTTTGCTATAGTGGCCGCCACGCGCCGATTTGCCACAGCTTGCGGGCGCTTTACAAATACTGCTAAAGACCGTCCGCGAGCCACCCGGTACCGTTTTTAGCGTTGCCGGGTTTTTTTATGCCGTTGCTCGCCACGCCCCAATTCCAGCATTTTTCCGAGCCGCTCGCGCTGCAGAGCGGGGCCTCCATCGCCGGCTACACGCTGGCGTTTGAAACCTACGGCACGCTCAATGCCGCGCGCTCCAACGCCGTGGTGGTGTGCCACGCGCTCAATGCATCGCACCATGTGGCCGGTGTGTACGCGGGCCAGGACAAGAGCGAAGGCTGGTGGGACAACATGATCGGCCCCGGCAAACCGGTGGACACCAACCGCTTCTTCGTCATCGGCATCAACAACCTGGGGTCATGCTTTGGCTCTACCGGCCCGATGCACGAGAACCCGGCCACCGGCCGAATCTATGGCGCCGATTTTCCCGTGGTCACGGTGGAAGACTGGGTGGATGCCCAGGCGCGGCTGCTTGACGTGCTGGGCATTGCGCAACTGGCCGCCGTGTTGGGTGGCAGCCTGGGCGGCATGCAGGCGCTGTCCTGGGCGCTTCAGTACCCCGAGCGGGTGCGCCATGCCGTGGTGGTGGCGAGTGCGCCGAATCTCACGGCGGAGAACATTGCTTTCAACGAGGTGGCGCGCCGCGCCATCGTGACCGACCCGGATTTTCACGGCGGCAACTTCTATCGGCACGGCGTGATTCCCCAACGCGGCCTGCGCATCGCCCGCATGATCGGCCACATCACCTACCTGAGCGACGACGTGATGAACGAGAAGTTCGGCCGCAGCTTGCGGCCGCCCGAACTGCTCGCCGGCCAGGCGCCGCCGTCGGATGATCCGTCCACGCTGCTGCGCGACTACCACTACAGCACGCAGGACATCGAGTTCCAGATTGAGAGCTACCTGCGCTACCAAGGCGACAAATTCAGCGAATATTTCGACGCCAACACCTACCTGTTGATCACCCGCGCACTTGACTACTTCGACCCCGCGCGCGCCTTTGGCGGCAACCTGACGCGGGCGCTGGCGCGCGCTACCGCCCAATTTCTGCTGGTGAGCTTCACTACCGACTGGCGCTTCGCTCCGGCGCGTTCGCGCGAAATCGTCCAGGCGCTGCTCGAGAACCGGCGCGACGTGAGCTACGCCGAAATTGACGCGCCGCACGGGCACGACGCCTTCCTGCTCGACGATGCCCGCTACCTGGGCGTCGTCGGCGCGTATTTCGACCGCATTGCCAAGGAGCTGGCATGACCGAAAAAGCCACCATGCAGGCGCTGGCCGCGCTGGTCCCCCAGGGTTCGCGCGTGCTCGACCTGGGCTGCGGCGACGGCGCCATGCTCGACTACCTGCAGCGCACGCGCGGCTGCAGCGGCTACGGCGTCGAAATTGACGATGCCAACGTGCTGGCCTGCGTGCGCCGCGGCGTCAACGTGGTGCAGCTCAACCTCGACGAAGGCCTGGCCATCTTTGAGGACAATTCGTTCGACGTGGTGCTGCAAATCGACACCCTGCCCCATTTGCGCAATGCCGAAATCATGCTGCGCGAAACCGCGCGTGTGGGGCGCGCCGGCATCGTCGCCTTCCCCAACTTTGCCCACTGGCCCAACCGCCTCTCGGTGCTGCGCGGGCGTATGCCGGTGACGCGGCGCCTGCCCTACCAGTGGTACGACACGCCCAATATTCGCGTCGGTACGTACAAGGATTTTGAGGTCTTGGCGCACAAGAACCAGTTGCGCATCCTCGACGCTTTTGGTTTGCAGGAGGGCGAAGTGGTGCGCTGGCTACCGAACGCGCGGGCGGGGACGGCGGTGTTTCATTTTGAGCGGAGCGCGTAAGCGCCGGTCCGAGTCAGCCAAGGGGCACACATTGCCAGTTTTTCAAGCATCTGCAATGGGGGATGTGCACGCCTCGTCAGGGCAAGATGTGGCCGCCCTGAAAAGTGCGCATTCCCTCGTATTTGTATTCGGCACGCTCAAAGAAGGTTTTCCGAACTTCGGCACCAACCGAGGAGCCCGATTGCCCGGCGCCTTTGTGACCCTCCAGCGGTATCCGTTGTATCTGGTGGGAGAACGTTGTTCACCCTGGCTCATCGATGCGCCGGGAGAAGGAAAACGAATTCATGGCCAGGTGTTTGAAGTAAATGACTGCGCCCTCAACGCCTTGGATCAGCTCGAAAGAATCACGGAGGCCGATGGCTATCGGCGGCGCCTTGTAGACGTTGAATCGGCGCAAGGGGTTTGGTCTGTGTTTGCCTATCTCAAGCCGGTCCAATCCATCGCCGCAGCCGAGGTACGAGTTGGGCCACTTTCCGAGTACACGTTGGAGCATGCAGCGCTCTATCGGCCGCGAACGAGCGCCTCGCCCCAGATTGCGCCGACGGCGAATGGGACCTCCCAAGGCCGCTGAATAGAATCCCTGCCATGAATTTCCTCGATATGCTGCGCGCCGCTTCGGCGCAAAACGCCTCGATGCTCTGCGTCGGGCTGGACCCCGAGCCCACGCGTTTGCCCGCCTGCGTGCCCGAGGGCCCGAACCGCCTGTATGACTTCTGCGCTGCCATCGTGGACGCCACCTGCGACCTGGTGTGTGCCTTCAAGCCGCAGATTGCGTATTTTGCCGCGCATGGCGCAGAAGACCAGTTGGAGCGGCTGATGCAGCATATGCGCGCCAACGCGCCGCAGGTGCCCATCATTCTGGATGCCAAGCGCGGCGATATCGGTTCCACCGCCGAGCAGTACGCCAAGGAGGCGTTCGAGCGCTATGGCGCCGATGCGGTGACGCTCTCGCCCTTCATGGGCTACGACTCGATCGAACCGTATTTGCAGTACCCCGGCAAAGGCGCCTTTTTGCTCTGCCGCACTTCCAACCCTGGCGGGGACGATCTGCAGAACCAGCGCCTGGCCGATGTGGAGGGCCAGCCGCGTGTGTACGAGCACATCGCCCGTCTGGCACAGGGGCCGTGGAACCACAATGGCCAGCTCGGGCTGGTGGTGGGTGCCACCTACCCGGCCGAGATCGAGCGCGTGCGCGCGCTGGCACCCACGGTGCCGCTGCTGATTCCTGGGGTCGGCGCGCAAGGGGGCGACGCCGCTGCCACGGTGCGCGCCGGTTGGCGGCCGGACGGTCCGATCGTCGTCAATTCATCGCGCGCTATTTTGTACGCCAGTAGCGGCAAGGATTTCGCCCAGGCTGCGCGGAGCGAAGCCGAACGCGCCCGCGCGCAACTGCAGGCGGCACTGCCGCAATAAAGCTATTGTAAAAATAGCTGTGAAGGCATATGGGCCTAGCGCTAGCGGCCAATTTGTCTTGAAATTTCAGCGCAAACGGGCGGGCGACATGGCCGCGGGATCCACGCCCTGCGCCTGCAGGCTTTCGTCCAGCGCCTCACCCAGCACGAGGTTGCGCGCCAGCAGGGCGTAGGCGGGAGCACTCTGGATGCCGTAGCCGCCCTGGGCAGCCAGCCAGAACAGCCCGTCTACCGCGCCGTCCCAGCCGATCACCATCTCGCCGTCCGGCACAAAGGAGCGCAGCCCGGCCCAGGTGTGCGAGGGCCGGCGGATGGAGAAATGCGTCCTCTGTTCGATGTGAAAGATGCCGGTGGCGACATCGATCTCTTCGGGCGCGACGTCGTGGGGGTGCATGGGGTCGGCGTTGGCGGGCGATCCCAGCAACTGGCGCGCGTCGGGCTTGATGTAGAAGCTTTCGTCCACGGCAATGATGGCCGGCATCTGCGCCAGGTCCAGGCCCTCTGGCGCCGGGAAGGTGAAGGCGGTGCGCCGGCACGGCGAGAGGCCAATCGGGGCGGCGCCCGCCATTTCGCCCAGCACGTCCGCCCAGGCCCCAGCCGCGTTGATCAGGGTGCGTGCCTGCACGTGGCTGCCGTCGGCCAGCGTGAGGT
>JBATPF010000025.1:0-3997 GCA_049291355.1 Giesbergeria sp. | reverse complement strand
GTGCCCGCGCCCGCCAGAGCACACACCGGACAGCCCGCAGCCGACATGCCGCCCATGGGGTCGGTGGAGCCGCTGGAATCCGCAGTGCCCAGGTTTTGCGTGCTGCAGACCTCGCCCCATTGCAGCCAGGCGCTGGCCTGCTGCGCCTGATGCCGGTGGCTGAGTTGCACCATCCACAGCTGCGCCAACACAGCCAGCAGGGCGAGCAGGCAGGCGCCGCGGGAGGGGCGCAAGAGAGAACGGTGCACAGTCACGGGACGGTATTGTGCTTGGACAGGCGCCGGTTTCGGGTGCCGCTCCGGGCTCTTGCTGCAGCCCTTGCGCTGTGTCAAGGTGTACGTCGCGCCAGCCACCAATCGGCGCCGCGCAGGGCTGCGGTATTCTGGCGCCAACCTTTGCTGATCCGCGTCCTTTTTTTCCCTTCGCCCGTGCCTCTCGATCTTTCCCAAATCCGCGCTGTCAGTCTGGACCTGGACGACACGCTCTGGCCGGTGTGGCCCACCATTGCGCGCGCCGAAACTGCTTTGCAGGATTGGCTGCGCCTGCACGCGCCCGCCACGCAGGCGCTGTGCGCCCAAGCGGACGTGCGGCTGGCACTGCGCGCGCAGGCGGTGCGGTCCTTGCCGGGCAGCGTGCACGACATGAGCGCGCTGCGCCAGGAGGCCATCCGCCTGGCGCTGCTGCAGGCTGGCGACGATGCGCACTTGGCCAGCGCCGCGTTTGAAGTATTTCTGGCCGAGCGCCAGCGCGTGGAGTTGTTTGAAGATGCTTTGCCGGCACTTGAATTCCTGAGCCGCAGGTATCCGCTGGTGGCCCTCTCGAACGGCAACGCCGATGTCTCGCGCATTGGCTTGCAGCACTTCTTTGCCGCAAGCGTCAGCGCGCGCGACGTGGGCTGCGCCAAACCCGATGCCCGCATCTTCCAGCGCGCCGCAGATCGCATGGGTGTGCCAGCCAGCCAGGTACTGCATATTGGCGACGATGCGCACCACGACGGCGTGGGCGCACTGGCTGCCGGCATGCAGATGGCGTGGCTCAACCGATCCGCCAAGCCCTGGGACCATGCGCCCTGGGAACCCCACCTGACTGTGGCCGGGCTGGACGCCTTGTGCATTCACCTTGCTGACGCATGATTTTTTGAAAGCCCCAACCGTGTCGCTCACCATTTACGGCATTGCTGCCTCTCGCGCCGTGCGCCCGCTTTGGGCCGCTACCGAGCTTGGGATCGACTTTGCCCATGTGCCGCTGCGCTACCAGGAAGGCGGTACGCACGCGCCGGACTTTCTTGCGCTCAACCCCAACGGCCACATCCCCGTGCTGATCGATGAGCGGCCTGACGGCCGTGTGATTCTCTGGGAGAGCATGGCTTGCACCTTGTACCTGGCGCGTCACCACGGGCGGGCCGACGGCGTGGACATCAGCCCCGCAACGCCGCAAGAAGACGCGCAGGCGCTGCGCTGGAGCTTCTGGACCGTGACCGAGCTGGAGAAAGATGCTCTCACCGTGCTGATGCACCGGCGCGTGATGCCCGAGGCGCAGCGCAAGGGCGATCTGGCAGACGCTGCAGAAAAGCGGCTCAGGCAGCCGCTTGCGGTGCTGGAAGCCGAGTTGCTGGCACAGCAGGGGCGGGGCAATGCCTGGCTGGCGGGCTCCCGCTTCACTGTGGCCGATTTGTGCGTTGCCAGCGTTCTGGCATGGACGCTACCGGCGCGTGCGCTGCTGGCGCAGCACCCGGTCAGTACCGAGTGGCTGGAGCGGTGTCTGGCGCGCCCGGCGCAGCGAGCCATGCATGCATTGGCACGTCAGGTCTGAACGGCCTGCCGTGCAGTTCAGAAAAGCTATTAAATAGATAGCTATTAACGCTTATGGGATAGGCGCTAGCGGCCTATTTTGCATAAAAAAATAGGCTGCGCTACCGCATTCAGCGCAGCACCAGCACCGGAATGTGCGAATGCGTCAGCACGTGCTGGGTCTCGCTGCCCAGCAGCAGGCGCTTGAGGCCCTTGCGGCCGTGCGATGCCATCACGATGAGGTCGCATTTGTGCTTCTTGGCAGCGGCGATCACCGCTTCGGCCACCAGGTCGGACTTGGCTACCAGCGCCTTGACGGTCACGCCCTGCGCGCTGCCTTCGAGTTTGACGCCATCGACCAAGCCCTGTGCAGAGGCGGTCCATTGCGCCTCAATCTGCTTGATGTCCTTGGCATCGACGGGCAGCGCGCCTTCCATGTAGCTGCGCGGGTAGCGCGGAACCACTTTGAGCGCCACCACGGTTGCGCCCGTCAGCGCCGCGAGCGAAATGGCGCTCTGCACGGCTTTCTCGGAAAGATCAGAGCCATCGGTGGCAACGAGGATGCGCTTGTACATGGTGAGCCTTTGCTGTTCGGTGGAGAGACACGGATCGCAGCGTAGAGGCGTATGCCCCTGGCCAAATTGAGCAATGTCAATTCCCTGCAAGGGGCGTGGGTTAAGCTTGCGCCATGTCAACAAATGTTCCAGCGCTTTCGCCTGGCCGGCCCGCAGCACCGCCTTCGAAAGCGTCCGCAGTGTCCAGCCCAAGCGGCGACGGCCTGCTGGACGATCCGACGGAGTGGCCGGTCTTTGGCCGCAAGCTGGACGACCAGGCTTCGGGTGAGCGCTGGGAGTCGCACGTGGTCATTGAAGGCATGCACTGCGCAGCCTGTGCATTGACGATTGAAGATGCACTGCGCAGCGTCCCCGGCGTTGAGCAGGCAGATGTCAGTGCTGCCAGCCAGCGTGCGCGGGTGGTCTGGAATGCAGCGGCTGCGCCCCCGTCCCTCTGGTTTGCTGCGGTGCGCCGCGCGGGCTATCGCGCGCTCCCGGCGGCCGATGCCCAGGCGCGCCAGCAGCGCGTGCAAGAAAAGCGGCGTGCCCTGTGGCGCTGGTTGGTGGCGGGTTTTTGCATGATGCAGGTCATGATGTACGCGTGGCCCGCCTACATTGCGCACCCGGGGGATCTGAGCGCAGAGATGGAGGGTTTGCTGCGCTGGGCCTCCTGGGTCATTTGCCTGCCGGTGGTTCTGTTTGCCTGCGGTCCCTTCTTTTCCAGTGCCTTGAGCGACATCCGCCATCGCCGCATCAGCATGGATCTTCCGGTGGCGCTGGGTATGGCGATCACCTTCGTCGTCAGCAGTCTTGGCACGTTTGATCCCGATGGCCTCTTTGGCCGCGAGGTGTATTTCGACTCGCTGACCATGTTCGTTTTCTTCCTGCTGACCGGGCGCTGGCTGGAATTGCGCCTGCGTGACCGCACTGCAGGGGCGCTGGAAGCCCTGATGAACCGCTTGCCCGACAGCGTGGAGCGGCGTGGCGACGATGGTGGCTTTGTCCGCGTGGGCGTGCGCCGCATTGCGGTGGGGGATGTGCTGCGGGTGTTGCCGGGCGAAGCGTTTCCGTCTGACGGCTTGTTGCTCTCTGGCAGCACGCGGGTGGACGAAGCCCTGCTGACCGGGGAATCCGCGCCGCGCTGGCGCACCGTGGGTGGGGAGGTCTCTGCAGGCAGCATCAATCTCGAATCGGCGGTGGAGATGCGCGTAGAGCGCGTAGGCGCCGACACCCGGTTTGCCGAAATCGTTGCGCTGATGGAGAGTGCCTCGCTGCAAAAGCCCCGGTTGGCCCAGCTGGCAGACCGTGTGGCACGTCCTTTTCTGGTCTTTGTGCTGCTGGCGGCGCTTGGCGCACTGGTGTGGTGGTGGCCCAAGGACCCGCAGCACGCCCTGATGGTGGCGGTGGCGGTGCTGATCGTCACCTGCCCCTGTGCGCTGTCCTTGGCCACGCCGGTCGCCATGCTCTCGGCGGCGGGGGTGTTGGCGCGTGAAGGCGTTTTGGTGCGCAATCTGCAGGCACTGGAGTCGCTGGCCACGATCGACACCGTGGTGTTCGACAAGACCGGCACCCTCGGCGACGGCGCGCCGCAGCTGGATGCCACCCGCACCTTCGGAACACTGGATGCCGACGCCGCGCAACGCATCGCCGCCG
>JBATPF010000024.1:0-5151 GCA_049291355.1 Giesbergeria sp. | reverse complement strand
GCCCAAGGCAGCGGCCTGGGCCTGGCGATTGCCAGCGCCATCGTCCAACGCCACCGCGGCGCGCTGGAGCTGGGCGCTGCCCGAGAGCATCCCAGCCGGCCGGGCTTGGTGGCCACGCTGCGCTGGCCTGTCCAAGCGCCCGCTTGAAGGCACGCCGCGCAATCTCAGTAAAAACCCTGAGTTTTCGGGCGATGGAATGAAAGGGTGGCGAAAGCCGGTTTTTTCTACATTTCCGAGCGTGGTGCAGAGCAAACCCGGCACGCGGGAATGCGCACCCAGTGCACCCAACCCACGCAAGGAGACAGATGATGCGATTCCCTTCGAAACTATTTGCGGCCTTGGCCGTCGCCGCCCTCACCGTGACCGCAGCCCAGGCTGGCCCGCTCGACAAGACCGAGTGCATTGCCCCCGCCAAGCCCGGCGGCGGGTTCGATCTGACCTGCAAGCTCGCGCAAGGCGCGCTGCTGGGCGGCAAATACATCAGCGACCCGATGCGCGTGAGCTACATGCCGGGCGGCATTGGCGCGGTGGCGTACAACTCCATCGTCGCGCAGCGGCCGGACGAGAACAACACCATCGTCGCCTTCTCGGGCGGTTCGCTGCTGAATTTGGCGCAGGGCAAGTTCGGCCGCTACAACGAGAACGACGTGCGCTGGCTGGCCGCGATCGGCACCGACTACGGCGCCGTCATCGTGGCAGAGGCTTCCCCGTTCAAAACCATCGCCGACCTGGTCGCCGCCATCAAGGCCGACCCCGGCAAGGTGGTCTTCGGTGCCGGTGGCAGCGTGGGTAGCCAGGACTGGATGAAGGCCGCACTCACCGCACGTGCTGCAGGCCTGGACCCCAAGAGCATGCGTTTTGTGGCGTTTGAAGGCGGCGGCGAAGCCATCACCGCGCTGCAAGGCGGCCACGTGCAGGTGTATTCGGGCGACGCGTCCGAGGCCGAAGAGCAAATGAAGGCCGGCGCCAAGATTCGCGTGCTCGCCGTGCTGGCCGACAAGCGCCTGGAAGGCCCGATGGCCAAGACGCCCACCATGAAGGAACTTGGCTACGACGTGCAGTGGCCCATCATCCGCGGCTTCTACATGGGCCCCAAGGTGAGCGATGCCGACTACAAGGTCTGGCAGAGCACGTTTGCAAAGATGATGGCCACGCCCGAGTACGACAAGCTGCGCTCTGAGCGCAGCCTGTTCAAGTTCGCGCTGACCGGCAAGGAGCTTGATGCTTTCATCGCTGAGCGCATGACCACCTACCGCACCCTGGCAAAAGACTTCGGTTTGAAGGTTGCGCAGTAAGCCAGACATTGCAACGGCTTGGCGCGCGCCGCACACACGGCGCACGCTGCGCTGGCAGACGCATTGGCGCTCTGCCAGCGCAAAACTTTAGGTCTTTTCTGCCTCTAGCGCTTATTTGGCAAGCGCTAACAGCTATCAAATAGAGAGCAAACTTATGGCAAATCGCATTCTTGGAATCGGGTGCCTGCTGCTGGGTGCGGCCATGGCCTGGGCCTCCCGCAGCTACGCGGCCGAGATCTCCTATGAGCCCGTCGGGCCGCGCGCCTTCCCCCTGCTGCTGGCAGCCATTTTTGCGCTGATTGGCGCCTGGTTGCTGGTGACGAGTGGCCGCCCGGTGGCTGAGCCGCAGGCGCCTTCGAACGTCCCATTGGCCGAGGCGCTGCCCGCCGGCGGTGCGGCAGAAGCGGCAACCGCCATCGTGCCCGCAGCACCATCCAACAACCTCGTCGCGGTGGCCATGTGCGCTGTCGCGGTGCTCGTATACGGCGCGCTCTTCCAACCGCTGGGTTTTGTGCTGGCCACCACGCTGATGGCCGTGCCGGTGTGCAAGGCCTTCGGCGGCACGCTCAAGGCCGGCTTGCTTGGCGGGCTGGGGCTGGGGCTGGGCCTGTTCCTTCTTTTTGACAAGGTGCTGGACGTGGTTTTGCCCACCGGCGTGCTGTCTTTCTTGCTGGGCGGACGCTGATATGGACACCCTCAACTTCCTCGGTCAGGGCTTTGGCGTTGCGCTGATGCCCACCAACCTGATGATGGCCGCCATTGGCGCGCTGATTGGCACCATCGTCGGCATGCTGCCGGGCCTGGGGCCCATCAACGGCGTGGCGCTGCTGATGCCGCTGGCCTTTGCGCTCAAGCTGCCCGCCGCCACCGCGTTGATTTTGCTCACCGCCGTCTATATTGGTTGTGAGTTTGGCGGGCGCATTTCGTCCATTTTGCTCAACGTGCCGGGGGATGCCGGCGCCATCATGACTGCCATCGACGGCCACCCCATGGCGCGTTCCGGGCGGGCAGGGATTGCGCTGTCCATTTCGGCCTGGGCCTCGTTTGTTGGCTCCACCGTGGCCACCGCCGGCATCGTGCTGTTCGCACCGTTGCTGGCACGCTGGGCCCTGGCGTTTGGTCCGGCGGAATACTTTGCGCTGATGTGCTTTGCCTTTGCCTGCATCACCGGGCTGATGGGCAGCGAGCCGCTCAAGGCGGTACTGGCCGCCGCCCTGGGCCTGGCACTGTCCACCGTGGGGCTGGACAGCAACTCCGGCGTGTACCGCTTCACCGGCGACAACGTGCACCTGTCGGACGGCATTCAGTTCATCGTGGTGGTGATTGGCCTGTTCTCGGTCAGTGAAATTTTGGTCATGCTCGAACACCAGACGAGTTCCAGCGGGCTGATTCGCACCGTGGGCCGCACCCTATTCAACATGAAGGAATTCATGATGACGGGCTGGACCATCCTGCGCTCTTCGGTGCTGGGCTTTGTGGTGGGCGTGTTGCCCGGCGCGGGCGCCACCATCGCCAGCGCCATGGCGTACTCCGTAGAAAAGCGGTTGAACGACAAAGACGGCACCTTCGGCAAAGGCGACATTCGCGGCGTCAGCGCCCCCGAGGCGGCCAACAACGCGTCGGCCAACGGCTCGTTCATTCCCATGCTCACGCTGGGCGTGCCCGGCTCGGGCACCACGGCGGTGATGATGGGCGCGCTCGCGCTCTACAACATCACGCCCGGCCCGGCGCTGTTTACCCAGCAGCCCGAGCTGGTGTGGGGGCTGATTGCGTCGATGTTTGTCTCCAACGTCTTGCTGCTGTTCATCAACATCCCGCTGGTGGGCATTTTTGCGCGGCTGCTGCTGGTGCCCAACTGGCTCTTGGTGCCGGGCATTTTGGCGATCAGCGCGGTGGGCGTGTATTCGGTGCATGCCACCACGTTTGATCTGCTGCTGATGGGGGTGCTGGGCATCGTCGGCTTCGTGCTGCGCAAGGCGGGCATTCCCATGGCGCCGCTGATTCTGGGTTTTGTATTGGGCGATTTGATGGAGCAAAACCTGCGCCGCGCGCTGTCCATCACCAACGGCGAACTGTCCATTTTGTGGGGCAGCCCGATCACCATCGGTCTGTGGGCTGCCGCCGCAGCCATGCTGTTGCTGCCGCCGCTGTACCGCCGCTGGTCGCAGCGCCGCACGGTGAAAATCTAAAAACATGGGGTGGTTGCGCTGGCTGACCCTGGCGGGGGCGAGCGCCCTGCTCTCGAGCGCACTCCTGGCGCTGCACATGCCGGCAGCGGTCCTGCTCGGCTGCATGGTGTGCGCTCTGGCGTTTTCGGTGCGCGGCATCCGGTTGGCGGTGCCGCGCCGCTTTTTTGGCTGGGGCCAAGGCCTGCTCGGCTGCCTGATGGCGCAAAGCCTGCACCCAACACAACTCGGCCAGGTCATGGCGCACTGGCCGGCGGTTTTGGGCACCACGGTACTGCTGATTGCCGCCAGCAGTGCGCTGGGGTGGTGGCTGATGCGCCACCAGGTCATGCCGGGCACCACGGCCGTCTGGGGGATGGCGCCCGGCGCGGCGTCGGCCATGGTGGTCCTGGCAGAAGAGTACGGTGCCGACGTGCGACTCGTGGCTTTCATGCAGTACACCCGGGTGGTAGTGGTTACTGTGGTGGCTGCGCTGGTGGCACGTGCCGCAGGCGCCCATGCTTTTTCCGGCAACGCCGCCGTGCATTGGCTGGAGACCGGCTCGCCCGCGGGGCTGGCGCTTACCGCCACGCTGGTGGTGGGCGGTGGCTGGGTCGCACGGCGCTTTGCTATTTCAGGCGGTGCGATGGTCATCCCCTTGCTTGGCTGCGTCGTGGTGCAATGGCTGTGGGCGGCCTCCCCGGCGCTGCCACCCGCCTTGATGGCGCTGGCCTACGCGGCCATCGGTTGGAGCGTGGGACTGCGTTTCACACGCGATGTGCTCATCCACGCGCTGCGTTCGCTGCCTCGGGTGGCGGCGGCCATGCTGCTGCTGATGGGCGTGGGGCTGGCCAGCGGCGCCGTGCTGGTGCTCACCATGGGGCTGGATCCGCTCAGTGCCTACCTGGCGACCTCGCCTGGAGGGGCCGATTCCATGGCCGTGATCGCGGCGACCAGCAGCGTGGACACCAGCTTTGTCATGGCCATGCAACTGGCGCGCTTTCTGCTCGTGCTCCTCACCGGCCCGGCCATCAGCCGCTGGCTGGCAAAGCGCGGACCGGCCTCGTTCTGATCGATCCCTGCTCCCGCATCGGCGAGAACCCCTATCATGCAGAACCTCCGCTGCCGCGGCGGCCGGCCTGTGCTGCTTGCGAGCCCCCATGTTTGACTTCCCCGCCGCCACCATGCTCCCTTTTACTGCCAGCGACGGCGAAAACCTCGCACTCCACGATTGGCCGCTGCCCGAAGGCAGCCCGCGCCGCGGCACCGTGCTGCTGGTGCACGGCCTGAGCGAGCACGCTGCGCGCTACGGCCACGTGGCGCGGCACCTCAACGCCTGGGGTTTTGCGGTGCGCGCCTACGACCAGTACGGCCACGGCCGCTCTGCCGGACCGCGCGGCGGCTTGAACCGCGACACGCGGCTGCTCGACGACCTGGCCGACCTGGTGGATGCGACGCGCAAGCGCATGGCCGATGGAGAACCGCTGGTGCTGCTCGGCCACAGCCTGGGCGGACTGGTGGCAGCGCGCTTTGTCTCGCTGCACCTGCGGCCCGTGGATGCACTGGTGCTTTCCTCCCCCGCCCTGGATACCGGGCTGTCCGGTTTTCAAAAGCTGCTGCTGGCAACCCTGCCGCGCCTGGCTCCCAATTTGCGCGTAGGCAATGGGCTGGACGTGCAAGCGCTATCGCAC
>JBATPF010000023.1:0-13395 GCA_049291355.1 Giesbergeria sp. | reverse complement strand
CGGATAGCCACGTCTTGGCCATGGATGCGAATGCTTTTCTCGCCCGCAGCGATGCGGGCGCCGCGGGTTCCAGGCGCCTGGTGGCCGGTGAGCACGATCAGGTTGCGGTGGTCGCCTGCATACAGTGCGAGATGGTGCAGCACGCGCCCGCCCGTGGCCATACCGCTGGCGGACAGAATCACCATGGGGCCGTGGCGCTTGGCCAGGGCCTTGGAGTCTTCGGTGGTCTGCACCATGGTCGCGCTGTGCGACAGCGCATGCACTTCCTGCGCGCTGAGGCGGTGCTCCTGCGGGTGGTGGGCAAACAAGGCTGTGGTGTTGACGGCCATGGGACTGTCAAGAAACACCGGCAATTGCCGGGGCAGTGAGCCGCTCGCCTTGAGCAGGTTGATGGCGTGCAGCACCGACTGCGCGCGGCCTACGGCAAACACCGGCACCACGGCCACGCCCCCACGGCGTGCGACAGGCGCCAGCGCTGCGCCCAGCTCGTCCACCATGTTCTCCGGGGGGTGCTGGCGGTCGCCATAGGTCGATTCGATGAGTACCGTGTCGGCCTGCGGCGGCGCCTCGGGCGGCGCCATCACGAGATCGTCCTCTCGGCCCAGATCGCCGGAAAAGAGAATGCGGTGGCCACCGACTTCCAGCAGGATGCTGGCGGCACCCAGGATGTGCCCGGCGGAACTGAACGTGGCGCGCCAACCTGGCACCGGCTCGAAGCTGCGGTGCAGCGCGTGCGTGTGGAACTGGCGCAGGCAGTGCTGCGCATCGAGCCGTGTGTACAGCGGCAGCGCAGGCGAGTGCTTGCTCAGACCGTGGCGGTTCAGATACGCCGCGTCTTCTTCCTGTAAATGGCCGCTGTCGGGCAGCAGAATGCCGCAGAGTTCGCGGGTGGCGGCGGTGGCATGGACCGCGCCGTGATAGCCATCACGCACCAGCAGCGGCAGGTAGCCGCTGTGGTCCAGGTGCGCATGGGTCAGCAACACCGCGTCGATTTGCGCGGGGTCGACGACGAGGGGCTGCCAATTGCGCAAACGCAGCTGTTTGTAGCCCTGGAACAGGCCGCAATCCACCAGGACGCAGTGCCCGTCGTGGCGAACGAGGTATTTGGATCCGGTAACGGTCCCGGCGGCGCCGAGAAAGGTGATGCTGGGGGCCATGGGGTACTCCGATGCGCTCTGGAGCCCCATGGTAGCCAACTCATTCCATTTCTCAATCAAACGCGCACTTTGTCAGCTTCGCATGGCGTGCTTCTGTGTTGTCTGCGCTTCGCCTTTGCGTTCACGCCTGATTTGGAAACGGAATCAGCTGAAGAAGCTCTTGAGCTTGTCGGTCCAACTCTCGCCACTAGGCGAGTGGCGGGCGCCGCCTTTTTTCAGCGATTCTTCAAGCTCGCGCAAAAGTTTGCGCTGGTGCTCGGTGAGCTTCACTGGCGTCTCGACTGCAATGTGGCAATACAGGTCGCCGGGGTAGCTGGCGCGCACGCCCTTGACGCCCTTGCCGCGCAGGCGGAACTGCTTGCCGGCCTGGGTGCCCTCGGGGATGTCGATGGCCGCTTTGCCGTCGAGGGTGGGCACGTCGATTTCGCCGCCCAACGCCGCAGTGATGAAGCTCACCGGCACCTGGCAGTGCAAGTCATCGCCATCGCGCTCGAAGATGTCGTGCTTCTTCATGCGGATTTCGATGTACAGGTCGCCGGGCGGTCCGCCATTGGTGCCGGGCTCGCCGTTGCCGGTGCTGCGGATACGCATGCCGTCATCGATGCCGGCCGGAATCTTCACTTCCAGCGTTTTCTGCTTCTTCACGCGTCCCTGGCCCTGGCAACTGGGGCAGGGCTCGGGGATGATCTTGCCGGTGCCGCGGCAGTGCGGGCAGGTCTGCTGCACGCTAAAGAACCCCTGGCGCATCTGTACTGTGCCCGAGCCGCTGCAGGTGCCGCAGGTTTTGGCGCTGGTGCCCGGCTTGGCGCCGTTTCCGTGACAGGTCTCGCAGGCTTCCCACGAAGGAATGCGGATCTGCGCGTCTTTGCCACGCGCGGCTTCTTCCAGCGTGACTTCCATGGCGTAGCTCAGGTCGCTGCCACGGAAGACCTGGCGCCCGCTCTGGCCGCGCCCGCGCCCGCCCTGGTTGAACATGTCGCCAAAAATGTCGCCAAAGGCTTCGGCAAACCCGCCAAAACCCTCGCCGCCTGGGCCCCCTGGGCCGCGCATGTTCGGGTCGACGCCTGCGTGCCCGAACTGGTCGTAGGCCGCGCGCTTCTGCGTATCCGACAGCATTTCGTAGGCCTCTTTGGCCTCTTTGAAACGGTCTTCCGCTGCCTTGCCCGCATCGCCCTGGTTGCGGTCAGGGTGGTGCTTCATCGCCAGCTTGCGATAGGCCTTCTTGATCTCGTCCTCGGAGGCATTCTTGGGAACGCCGAGAACCTCGTAAAAATCTCTTTTCGACATGGAGTTGTCAGCCCGGTTGGAACAGGAACGCCGCGCGAAAGCCTTTGGGGCTCCCAGCACGGCGGCTTGGTCGGTCTGGCTGCGCCCGGGGCGCAGCCCCTAGCGGGTTTAGCCCTTTTTGACTTCCTTGACTTCGGCATCCACCACGTTGTCGTCGTCCGCAGCTGCAGAACCTGCACCTTGCTGGGCCGACGCGTCCTGCCCACCCGCGCCCTGCGCTGCCTGGGCTGCCTGCTCATTGGCGTACATCTTCTCGCCCAGCTTCTGGCTGGCGGTCATCAGGGCCGTGGTCTTCTGCTCGATGTCAGCCTTGTCTTCGGTTTTGAGCGCTTCTTCCAGGGCCTTGGCTGCCGCAGTGATGGCGTCTTTTTCGCCAGCGTCAAGCTTGTCACCATGCTCGGTCAGGCTCTTGTGTACGCTGTGCACGGCGGCCTCACCCTGGTTGCGGGCCTGCACCAGTTCGAGTTTTTTCTTGTCGTCGGCAGCGTTGATTTCCGCGTCCTTCACCATCTGCTGGATCTCGGCCTCAGACAGGCCCGAGTTGGCTTTGATGGTGATCTTGTTTTCCTTGCCCGTGCCCTTGTCCTTGGCGCCGACGTGCAGGATGCCGTTGGCGTCGATGTCGAACGACACTTCGATCTGCGGCGTGCCGCGCGATGCCGGTGGAATGCCTTCGAGGTTGAACTCGCCCAGCAGCTTGTTGCCCGAGGCAATTTCGCGCTCGCCCTGGAACACCTTGATGGTCACGGCCGGCTGGTTGTCGTCGGCGGTCGAGAAGGTCTGCGCGAACTTCGTCGGAATCGTCGTGTTCTTGGTGATCATCTTGGTCATCACGCCGCCCAGAGTTTCAATACCCAGGGAAAGCGGCGTCACGTCCAGCAGCAGCACGTCTTTGCGGTCGCCCGAGAGCACTTGGCCCTGGATGGCAGCGCCGACAGCCACGGCTTCGTCGGGGTTCACGTCCTTGCGGGGTTCCTTGCCGAAGAATTCCTTGACCTTCTCCTGCACCTTGGGCATGCGGCTCATGCCGCCCACCAGGATCACGTCGTTGATGTCCGACACGCTGATCCCAGCGTCCTTGATGGCCGTGCGGCAAGGGGCGATGGTGCGTTCGATCAGCTCGTCCACCAGACTCTCCAACTTGGCGCGGGTGAGCTTGATGTTCAGGTGCTTGGGGCCCGAGGCATCGGCCGTCACGTAGGGAAGATTGATGTCGGTCGCGGCCGAATTCGACAGTTCGATCTTGGCCTTTTCGGCGGCTTCCTTCAGACGTTGCAGGGCCAGTACATCTTTGGACAGGTCAACGCCCTGGTCCTTTTTGAACTCGGCAATGATGTAGTCGATGATGCGCTGGTCGAAGTCCTCGCCGCCGAGGAAGGTGTCGCCGTTGGTGGAGAGCACTTCAAATTGCTTTTCGCCATCGACATCGGCAATTTCAATGATGGACACGTCGAACGTGCCGCCACCCAGGTCGTACACCGCAATTTTGCGATCGCGCTTGTCCTGTTTGTCGAGGCCAAAGGCCAGGGCTGCTGCCGTGGGCTCGTTGATGATGCGCTTGACATCCAGGCCGGCAATGCGGCCGGCGTCCTTGGTGGCTTGGCGCTGGGCATCGTTGAAATAGGCCGGGACCGTAATGACGGCTTCCGTCACGGGCTCGCCGAGGAAGTCTTCTGCCGTCTTCTTCATCTTGCGCAGAATGTCGGCGCTGACTTGTTGCGCCGAGAGCTTCTTGCCATGCACTTCCACCCAGGCATCGCCGTTGTCGGCGGCCACGATGGAGTAGGGCATCAGGTCGATGTCCTTTTGCACTTCCTTTTCGGTGAACTTGCGCCCGATCAGGCGCTTGACGGCGTAGAGCGTGTTCTTGGGGTTGGTCACGGCCTGGCGCTTGGCCGATGCGCCCACCAGCACTTCGCCGTTTTCCAGATAGGCAACGATGGAAGGCGTGGTGCGCGCGCCTTCGCTGTTTTCGATCACGCGGGTGGTGTTGCCCTCCATGATGGAAACGCAGCTATTGGTCGTGCCGAGGTCAATACCGATGATTTTTCCCATTTTTTTCTCCGCGAGGCAGTTAGTTGGTCTGAATGGATGCTATTTGTGGCCTGCGTGGCCAGCTTCAAGCGGGCCGGCGCATTTTTGTGCTTACTTGGGCGCAGTGACTGTCACCAGAGCGGGGCGCAGCACACGATCAGCAATCAGATAGCCCTTTTGCAGCACCGAGACGATGGTGTTGGCTTCCTGGTTGGCAGGCACCATGCTGATGGCTTGGTGGCGGTGGGGATCGAATTTTTCGCCTCCCGGGGGGTTGATCGCCAAGACCCGGTTGCGCTCCAGCGCCGAGAGGAGCTGGCGCAAAGTAGCTTCGGACCCCTCGCGCAATTGCGCAGCGGTGGCATTTTGAATGGCAAGTGCGGCGTCCAGGCTGTCGGCCACGGGCAGCAGGCCCTCGGCAAAGTTTTCGATGCCGAACTTGCGTGCCTTGGAAATTTCCTCTTCGGCACGGCGCCGGGCGTTTTCGGCTTCGGCCTTGGCGCGCAGAAACTGGTCGGCCAGATCGGCGCTTTTGGCCTTGAGCTCGGCCAATTCGGTCTGCAGGCGCAGCATTTCGTCGTTGGCATTGGCTGCCATCGCGGCTTCCAACTCTTCGGGAGGCAGGTTCGGGGCTGGCATGGCGGGATGGTGGTTGTTGTCTTGCATGTCGGTCGTCTCAGAGGCGAAAGAGCGGATGAAAGGTGGGTATGCCGGCGCACATGGGGGCGGCCGGCCTGAATTCAAGGATTTTGCATGGCGCGATGCGTGGCCGCGCCTTTCAGCCACAGGCTCCTGCTGCGTACTATAATTGCCGGCTTTGCCTTGCCACACTGCTACGGACGCAGCGGGTGGCTTTTAACCACAAGGAGTATGCATGCGTCATTACGAAATCATTTTGTTGATCCATCCGGATCAAAGCGAGCAGGTTCCCGCCATGCTCGAGCGCTACAAGGGCATGATCACCGCCGGCGGTGGTCAGGTGCACCGCGTGGAAGACTGGGGCCGCCGCCAACTGGCGTACCTGATCAACAAGCTCGCCAAGGCGCACTACCTGTGCATCAACATCGAAGCCGATCAGGCGGTCATGGCCGAGCTGGAGCATGCCTTCAAGTTCAACGACGCCGTGCTGCGCCACCTCACCGTGCAGAAGAAGAAGGCCGATACCGGCCCTTCGTCGATGATGAAGACCGTGGAACGCGAAGAAGCCCGCAAGGCGAGCCAGGCCGAATACGCCGCTTCCGGTGAGCGCGGCGAGCGCCCTGACCGTGGTGACCGTGGCGAGCGCCCGGACCGTGGCGAGCGCAGCGAGCGTACCGAGCGGACCGAACGCGCATAAGGCCAGGCACAGCGCTTGGCCCAGGCAGTGGAGAACCACGTCGCCTTGACCGCCTGCATCGCCGAGGCCCAGCCTTTGCGATTCACGCCCGCCGGACTTCCCGCCATCGAATTGCGGCTTGAGCACAGCTCGCAGCAGCAAGAGGCAGGACAAAACCGCGACGTCAAGGCAACGATGAAAGCGGTGGCTTTTGGTGCGATGGCCGAGCGATTGGCCAAGCAACCCATAGGCAGCCTCTGGCGCTTCACCGGTTTTCTGGCCACGCCGCGCAATGGCAAGCACGCTGTGCTGCACGTTCAGGATATTCAACCCGATTAATTTTCAAGAGGTCCGTCAATGGCCACGTTCAAGAAATTCAACAAAGACAAGCGCCCCAAGCGCAACACCCAGTCGCTGCTGTTCAAGCGCAAGCGCTTCTGCCGTTTCACCGTCACTGGCGTCGAAGAAATCGACTACAAGGATGTGGACACGCTGCGCGACTTCATCGCTGAAAACGGCAAGATCATCCCCGCGCGCCTGACCGGCACGCGTGCGATCTTCCAGCGCCAGCTCAACACCGCCATCAAGCGCGCGCGCTTCCTGGCACTGGTGCCTTACAGCGACCAGCACAAGATCTAAGGAGCACAACCCATGCAAATCATCCTGCTCGACAAGGTTGTGAACCTCGGTAACCTCGGCGACTTGGTCAAGGTCAAAGACGGCTACGCCCGCAACTTTCTGATTCCCTCGGGCCGTGCCCGCCGTGCCACGGCTACCGCCAAGGCCGAGTTCGAAGCCAAGCGCGCCGAACTGGAAAAAGCCGCAGCTGAAAAGTTCGCCGCTTCGCAAGCCGAAGGCGCCAAGCTCGAAGGCAAGGTCATCAAGCTGACCCAAAAGGCCGGCGTGGACGGCCGTTTGTTTGGTTCGGTCACCAACGGCGACATCGCCGAAGAGCTGGGCAAGCTGGGTTTCAAGGTGCTGAAGTCGCAAGTGCGTATGCCCGCCGGTCCCATCAAGACCATCGGCGACAGCACCGTGAGCGTGAACCTGCACCACGACGTGGCTGTGGAAGTCACCGTTTCTGTGTACGGCGAAACCGTCTGATCACGCAGCGCGCTGCGCATCCCTCACAAAGGCCGCCTTCGGGCGGCTTTTGTTTTGGGCCCGCGAGAGCGCGATCGGCTTGCTCAGGAGGAAGGGCTTGTGGGCAGACGGATCTACAGCTGAAAAAGAGTATTTTCAGGCTCTAGCGCTTATTGAGTAAGCGTTTACAGCTATATTTTTAATAGTAAACTGGCAAAATAGGCTGTCATGCCTTGGGCGCCGATGAATGCGGCTGCACGAGCAGGTTGCGCCCGGCTCCCCATCCGCTCCACGCCATGACCGCTGCGAGCAGCACCAGCAAAGTCGCTGCCGATGCATAGCCGCCCGTCCAGCCGCGCAGCAGACCCACCAGCAGCGGGCCAAAGGCCGCGAAGGTATAGCCCCAGCCCTGGGCCATGGCCGAGAGCTGCGCAGTCACCTGGGCGTTGGCGCTGCGCATTACGATCAAGCTCAGTGCCAGCGCAAAGGCGCTCCCCAAACCACAGCCCAGCAGCACGGCCCAGACCCATCGGCCGCCAAGCGGGGCAAAGATCAGAGCCAGCAAGGAACCCAGCACCAACAGCGCCAGGCCGACAGCGAAGGCCCGTTGGTCCCTGCAGCGCGCCGCAATGGACGGCGTCAGCAGGCTGGTGACCAACTGCGTCAGGATGGCAGCGGCCACCACATAGCCCGCCTCCGCGCTGTCCAGGCCGCGCTCGCGCAGGATCGGAGCAAGCCAACCCATCACGATATAGGCCATGGCCGATTGCGAGCCCATGAAGATGGTGACTTGCCAGGCAAGGCGGTCCCGTCCCAAGCTCCCCAAGCCCCTGCGCAGTTCGGGGGGCCGTGCATCTGAAGCCACAGTGTGCGGAGTCGACAGCGCCAGCGGCGCCCAGAGCAGCATCACCAAACCGGCGGGCAGCGCCCAAACGGCCAGTGCAGGCGCCCACGCGCCGCCAAACAGATGTTCTTGCAGCGGCACAGTGAAGGCCGTGGCAATGGATGCGCCCGCGCAGATGGCCAGGGTGTAGAGCCCGGTCATCATTGCCGCGCGCCGCGGGAAGTCGCGCTTGATCAGGCCCAGCACCAGCACATTCCCGATGGCAATGCCCGCCCCCGCGAGCACCGAAGCGGCAAACAGCAGCGGCAAATGCACCCAGCCGCGCAGCAGGGTGCCGACGCAGATCAGCAGCATGGCCCCGAGCAAGGTGCGCTCGACCCCAAAGCGCCGCGCCAGGGCGGGCGCCGGCGCCGAGAAAATGCCCAGGCAAAGAATGGGAAGGGTGGTCAGGAGACTGGCGCCCGTGGGACCCAGACCGGTGTCGCGCATGATGTCCGGCAGCACCACCGACAAGCTGCCAAACACCGGACGCAGGTTGAAGGCAATCAGCAGCAGAGACAGCCCGAGCAGCACCGACTGCTTGCGTTGAAGCTGCGTGGGCGCGTGGGGGGTGATGGGCGTCTCGTTGCTGGGCGCTGGAGACGCAAAAACCTCAGAGCGAGGCAGGGCGGTTGCAAAGGCATGAAGCGGGGACTGTAGGCCCCTTGGAAAGCCATTGCAGCGGTCGGGGCACCCTACAGCACACGACGCTGCATTCAACCGCTCGGCGGACACAGGCCAAGCAGGTCGACGCGCGAATCGCCAGCTTTTACAGCCGCTCTTTCACATACGACGGCCGGTCCATGTCCACGATTTCCACGCTGAGCTGAACCAGCATGCCTTCGGGCTGCGGCGTGCGGCGGCGCAGGACGGCGGCCACGCGTTCGGCCAGATCGGCCTTGGCTTCGGGCGTGCGCCCGGCCAGCAGGCGCAACTGGGCGTGCACAAAGCCGCGCGGGGCGAACTCGGTGCCCACGGCAAAACTGGTCTGCGAGATGAAACGGGTTTTCAGGTCGGCTTCTGTCTGCACTTCGGGGCTGGCGCAAACGGCTTCGTTGAGTTCCACCAGGGTCTTGCGTTCGGGGAAGGGCGCCAGGTTGGCAGAGTATTCGACAGTAAGGTGCGGCATGGCATCGGTCCTCAAAAACGGGTTTTAGAGTGCCTGGGTCGGGACATGGTCGCGCAGCGCGCACTGGCGGTTTTGCGCGTCGACGAAGACCAGTTGCGGGCGGTGCGCGGCCAGTTCGGCTTCGCTCACCTGCGCAAAGGCCGCAATGATGAGCAGGTCGCCGACGCTGGCGCGGCGTGCCGCCGAGCCATTCACGGAGACCATGCCGCTGCCGCGCTGGCCCTTGATGGCGTAGGTGACGAAACGCTCGCCGTTGTCGATGTTCCAGATGTGCACCTGTTCGTTCTCCACGATGCCGGCTGCGTCGAGCAGGTCTTCGTCGATGGCGCAAGACCCCTCGTAGTGCAGTTCACAGTGGGTAGCACGGACGCGGTGAATTTTGGATCGAAGCAGGGTGCGGAGCATGGCGTTTTGGCTGTGAATTACTGGCTGACCGGTGGCACGAGAATGGTGGAAGCTGCGGGCGCGGCGAGGTTCGGGTAATCGCGGCTGTAGTGCAGGCCCCGGCTTTCGCGGCGCAATTGCGCCGAACGCACGATCAGCGCGGCGACCTGGACCAGATTGCGCAGCTCCAGCAGGTCGCGCGTGACGTGAAAGTTGGCGTAGAACTCGTCGATCTCGGCGAGCAGCAACGTGATGCGGTGCGTGGCGCGCTCCAGGCGCTTGTTGGTGCGCACGATGCCCACGTAGTCCCACATAAAGCGGCGCAGCTCGTCCCAGTTGTGCGAGATCACCACGCATTCGTCGGCATCGGTCACGCGGCTGTCGTCCCAGCGCGGCAGGGCGGGAATCTGCACGCGCGGCGCGCTGGCAATGTGCTGCGCGGCTGCGCGCGCAAACACCATGCATTCGAGCAGCGAGTTGCTGGCCAGCCGGTTGGCGCCATGCAAACCGGTGCAGGCAACTTCGCCCACGGCGTACAGGCCCGGCAGGTCGGTGCGGCCTGAGAGGTCGGTGAGCACGCCGCCGCAGGTGAAGTGCGCCGTGGGCACCACCGGGATGGGTTCCTTGGTGATGTCGATGCCCAGCTCGGCGCAGTAGGCCAGGATGTTGGGGAAATGCTCGTGCAGAAACTCGGGGCTCTGGTGCGAGATGTCGAGCAGCACGCAGTCCAGGCCGTGCTTTTTCATTTCGAAGTCGATGGCGCGGGCCACCACGTCGCGCGGGGCCAGTTCGGCGCGCGGATCGTGGTCCGGCATGAAGCGCGTGCCGTCGGGCAGCAGCAGTCGCCCGCCTTCGCCGCGCACCGCTTCGCTGATCAGAAAGGACTTGGCGCGCGCGTGGTACAGGCCCGTGGGGTGGAACTGGATGAATTCCATGTTGCCCACGCGGCAACCGGCGCGCCAGGCGGCGGCAATGCCATCGCCGGTGGCCGTGTCGGGGTTGGTGGTGTACAGGTACACCTTGCCGGCGCCGCCGGTGGCCAGAATGGTGTTGGGCGCGCGAAAGGTAACGACTTCGTCGGTGGCTTCGTCCAGTGCGTAGAGCCCCAGGCACTGCTGGCCCGCAAGGCCCAGCTTGGCGCTGGTGATCACGTCCACCAGCGTGTGCTGCTCGAACACGGTAATGCCGGGCGTGCCGCGCACCACGTCGATCAGGGTGCGTTGCACGGCGGCGCCGGTGGCGTCCGTCACGTGGGCAATGCGCCGTGCGCTGTGGCCGCCCTCGCGCGTGAGGTGCAGTTCCTCGCCCTCCTGCGTAAAGGGTACGCCCAGCGCGCGCAGCCAGCCAATGGCGGCGGGCGCGTTCTCGACCACAAAGCGGGTGGCCGCCAGATCGCACAGGCCGGCGCCGGCCACCAGGGTGTCCTGGATATGCGCCTCAAAGCTGTCGTCATTGGCCAGCACGGCCGCGATGCCGCCTTGTGCCCAGGCGCTGGAGCCGTCCTGCATCTGGCGCTTGGTGATGACGGCTACGCGGTGTGTGGGGGCCAGGTGCAGCGCTGCAGAAAGGCCAGCCAAGCCGCTGCCCACAATGAGAACGTCGAAATCGTGTGAAGCCATGGGGACTATTGACTCGGTGCAATGCACGGCATCCGGCCGGTGCGGTGGCCCGCTGGTGCTGCGGGCGCGGGGCGGGCCATGTCAAGCAGGCGTATAGGCCAGCCTGACATAAATGGGGGAAAAGGCTTCCGCCTGGGTAATCTCGATCAGGGTTTCCTTGGCCAGTTCGAGCAGCGCGATGAAGGTAACCACCAGCACCGTGCTGCCGCGGGACGGATCAAACAGGGCTTCGAACTCGACAAAACGCCGGCCCTGCAGCGCCTTGAGCACCTGGCCCATGTGTTCGCGCACGCTCAGCTCTTCGCGCGTGATCTTGTGGTGCTGCACCAGGCGCGCGCGCTTCATGATGTCCTGCCAGGCTTCCTGCAGATCGACCAGTTGCACATCCGGAAAGCGCGGCTGCAGGCTTTGTTCGATAAACACCTGGGCACACAGAAAATCGCGTCCCTGCTGCGGCAAGGCCGAAAGCCGCGCGGCGGCCATCTTCATTTGTTCGTATTCGAGCAGGCGCCGAACCAGCGCGGCGCGCGGGTCCTCGGCCTCGTCGGCGCCTTCTTGCTTGCGCTGAGGCAGCAGCATGCGCGACTTGATTTCGATGAGCATGGCGGCCATCAGCAGGTATTCGGCGGCCAATTCAAGGTTGCGGCTGCGGATTTCTTCAACATACACCAGATACTGGCGCGTCAGCCCCGCCATGGGGATGTCGAGGATATTGAAGTTCTGCTTGCGGATCAGGTACAGCAGCAAGTCCAGCGGGCCTTCAAAGGCCTCCAGGAAGACTTCCAGCGCGTCCGGCGGGATGTACAGGTCGGTGGGCAGCGCAAACAGCGGCTCGCCATACAGGCGTGCCAGCGCTACTTGGTCAACGACCTCGGGCATGGCGCCCGGAGCGGCGTCGCCCGGCAGGGACGTGGGCGCCGGGGCAATCGTCTGACCCATGAATTGCTATTGAAAAAATAGCTGCTAAGGCTTATTGAATAAGCGCTAGTGGCATATTTGATTACAAATTCTTATCGGTGTCCGTCTGGTAGACGTAAGACTTTTGCGGCACGCGGGCGGCGCGGTATTGCTTCCACAGGCCGCGGTCCACGGGCTTGTCCCACAGCAAGGCGCGGCCGGCGCGCTGCTGGGCATCGAGCTCGGGGCGTTCCTGCTTGAGCTTCTCGATGAACTGGGTGGCGTCGGAGGTGTAGTGGGGGCGGGCGAAGATGGACATGGCTTTGGGTTACGCTAGTTCGCATGATTTTACCGGGGACCACCATGACCATTGCCAAACTGCTTGGCGCCACGCTTTTGGGGCTCGCCCTGCTGACCGGCTGCGACGCCCAGCGCATCAGCGAATTGCAGAGTGGTCAGTCCACCGAGGCCGACGTGCGCGACCGCTTTGGCGTTCCCGAGAACATCTGGCCCGAGCCCGGCGGCGGCCACACGCTGGAATACAACCGCCAGCCTGCAGGCACCGAAAACTTCATGATCACGATCGGCGCGGATGGCAAGCTGGTCGCCGTGCGCCAGGTGCTTACGCAAGAAAATTTCGCCCGCGTGCAGCACGGCATGGGCATGGACGAAGTGCGCCGCCTGCTCGGCAAACCCGCAAAGACCACCCGCTTCGACTTGACTGGCGAGACGCACGTGGATTGGCGCTTCATGCAAGACGCCAACACGCGCAAGGTATTCACTGTGATCACGAAAGGTGACGGCAAAGTGTTGCGCACCCAGTTCGGCCCCGATCCGCTAGCCAGCGAAAACCTGGGCGGCGGGCGATAAGGTCGGGATACCCCCGTCCGCTGAACGGGGGCCCCCACAAGCCAGGGGCACCGCGCAAGGGCCTATGTCGGCCACGCCGCGTCTCAGGGAGAGTTACTGCTACGGCGCAATCTTTCTCTTCAGCGCCCGCGCAACGGCCGGCGGCAGGTGCGGCAGCGAGCGCAGCAGCCACGGCAGCACCTTGCGTTTGGCGCCGCTGAGCGACTCGGGCACCACCGCCTCGATCAGGTGTGGCCCCGGCGTGGCCAGGGCGTATTCCAGCGCCTTGTTAAAGCCCTCGGCTGTGTCGGTGCGCACCGCGTGCACGCCCATCCCCTGCGCGAGCAGCGCGAAGTTCAGCGTGGGTCCGCTCAAGTCGAGCTGCGACTGGGCCTTGGGGCCCACTTCGTCGGCGCCCACGCGCTCCAGCTCCACGTTCAGCACCGAGTACGAGGCATTGTTGAAGACGATGGACACCACGTGCAGCTTCTCGCGCGCCATGGTCCACAGCGCCTGAAAGGTGTACATGGCAGTGCCGTCGCCAATCAGCGCAATCACGGGGCGGTCGGGGCAGGCAATGGCTGCGCCGACGGCGTTGGGCAGCCCCTGGCCGATGGCGCCGCCGGTCAGGGTGAGGAGGTCGTGGCGCGGCGCGCCCGCCGTCATGGCGGAGAGCATCAGCCCCGAGGTGATGGCTTCGTCGATCAGGATGGCGTTGTCGGGCAGCAAATGGCCCACGGCCTTACAGACCTTGGGCG
>JBATPF010000022.1:0-13317 GCA_049291355.1 Giesbergeria sp. | reverse complement strand
ACGAGCAATGGTTCGAGACGCTGCAGCAAGCCAGATCGGCCATCACACTCTGGCGTCAGGACTACAACGAGGCCAGGCCTCACAGCAGTTGCGAACGAATGCCACCGGCGAAGTTCGCCGCGTTGCATCGCCAGCGCGCTGGCGATGCAGCTCGATCCCACTCAACAACCACCGAGATCAATTAATCTTGCAACCCCGGACTTCCTCGTTATGGATGGCACGGCAGAAGGGGGCAGGTCAGCATATGGTCCAGCAGCGCATAGTTACCGGTATAGGACGCCGAGCCACCACCCAGCTGGGGCATCTGCATATAGCCAAGCACATCCAGGCGATAGTTTGCCGTCACCACCACGGCATTCGCGGTGCGCGCCAATACGGCACCGTCATATACCGGGTCGGCCGTATAACCAGAGATGGCGCTGCCCCCATGCAAAAACAGAATCACGGGCAGGCGCTCCTGAGTGTTCGCCGGGCGCCAGATATTGAGCGTCAGGCAATCCTCACTTCCCACAGGAGTGCCCAGCGTCTGCGCAATGCTGTCGTCGAACCGGTTGTTCGCACCCGGCCCATAGATGCGGCCCATTTGCAGGCAGGCGTTGCCAAAGCTGCGTGCATCTCGCTCACCAGGCCATGCCGCCGGTTCCACCGGAGGCTGCCAGCGCAGCGCACCCACAGGGGCTTGCGCAAACGGAATGCCTTTCCAGGCATAGGTGCCCGAGACGGCGCTGTCGTTCGCCCCCCGAACCATGCCATAGGTGGTCTCACGCAATTCGGGCGCATCTGTGCCCAGCGTTCCACCACAACCAGCCACCGTGCCTGCAAGCAAGGCCAAGCTGCACCACTGCGCCAACATCCGCAACTTCAACATTTTTTGTCTCCTCATGGGGTTTTCAGGAATGGGCCCGCTAGAGCCATTCGGTTCACACTTGCGGCCCTGAACTGCCACCGGGCCATTGTGTTGACCTGCCGCCCCCACACCACTGTCGCTACCACGCCAAAGCAATGACTTCACGCGCCCCCCTCCCTCCGAAAACCCTGCGACGCCATCAGTGGGAATGATCGGCCGCACCAGCTCTGCCGCATGGGTCAAAGGCGTGGCGGACATGATGTCGGCTCAGGGCCTGAACACCCGATCACTGTTTGCCCAAGCAGGCATGGACATCGCCGTGCTGCAAGACCCGGCGGCCCGCATCCCCGCCGATTCCTTCAGCCAGGTCTGGGATCTTGCTGTCGCTCAATCAGGCAACCTCCACCTCGGACTCGACCGCCTATTGGCAGCCCGCTACGGCTACCTGGACGTGGTGGGCCACGCGCTCGCATCCGCCCCCTGCCTGCGCGCGGGGTTTGAACGACTGGCACGCCAAATGGCCGTGGTGTCAGACGCCGCCACTTTTGCACTGCAGGAAGAAGGCACCCAGGGGTTCTGGCTGATCCTTGGCCACATCGGCACCGCCCGCCCGGTGCCACGGCAGCGCGTGGAATACGGCATGCTCACCCTGCTCATGCTGTGCCAATGGCTGACACGCCAGAAGGTCGAACCGCTGGTCGTGGAATGGGTCTATCCGGCTCCCGCCAACCCGAGCCCGCTTCGTGTTGCTTTTGGCGTGCCCATGCTTTTTGACCAGCCCGCCAGCCGGATGCTTCTGACCAGACAGGACCTGCTCAGCCCGATTCCCACGCACAACTCCAGTTTGTGGGAGTTGCATGGCCGTCTGGTCGAAGAGCGGCTGGACGAACTTGGGCAGACGCACATCGGCACGCGCGTGCGCAGCGAACTGGCGCGTGTTCTGCACCAGGGAGAGCCGCGCCGCGACGCCATCGCGGCGCGCCTGCACTTGTCCGATCGCACGCTGCAGCGCCGTCTTCTGGCCGAGGCCAGCAGCTTTGCGCAACTGCTGGACGAAACCCGGTGCGAGCTGGCGCGACAGTACTTGAGCGACACGCACCGCGGTCTCGGTGAGGTGGCCGACCTGCTCGGCTTTGCAGACCAGAGCAATTTGTTTCGCGCCTGCCGGCGCTGGTTTGGCATGCCTCCGGGGCAATACCGCGCCCAGTTGACGGCGCATGGCCATTCTTCCCACCCCCCCGAATAGCCCAGCGCGCCACGTGCCTTGCATCCTGCGGGGAAATGGGTCGTATGAACCAAAGAGCGCCGGAACGCGTGCGGCACGAATCCGTAGGGACAATCGCCGTCGTCACGCGCGCTGCACTGGGCAACCCGTACGCTGATCGCTTAAAGGGGATGAGCGACTGCACGGCAGCTTTTGCCGCGGCTGGTTCGATGCCAATATTGTAGGCGTCCTCGGCGATTCCAACACTGGGTGCGCGGCCCCGCGCGTTTCAATCCGCCTCGAGCACCGAGGGTCTCTGCCTGGAAAGCCAATGCGAAAAATCGGACGGAGCCATGGCAGCGGAGCAGAGAAACCCCTGGTAGTGGCTGCACTGCAGCGTCTGCAAGCTTGCCCGCTGGGCCTCGGTTTCCACCCCTTCGGCCACCACATTGAGTTTGAGTGCCTGACCCAGATGAATGATGGCGCTGACGATCGCACGATCCCCTTCATCGTCTGGCAGGCCGCGCACGAAGGACTGATCGATCTTGAGCTTGTGGATCGGCAAATTCTTGAGGTAAGCCAAGCTCGAATAGCCGGTGCCAAAATCGTCGATTGCCAGCGCGATGCCCAGGTCCGCAAGCGCCTGCAATCGCTGCGCAGCCTCTTGGGCGTCTTGCAGCAGCATGGATTCCGTCAACTCCAGTTCGAGCAGCCGGGCAGGCAAATGGGCCTCATGCAGCACGCGGGCAATCCGTTCAACAAAATCGGGCTGGCGCAATTCAAGCGCCGAGACATTGACCGACACCACCAGCGAGTGGCCGCCCCGCATCCAGCGCGCGGCCTCCCTCACCGATTGCTCAAGCACCCAAGCGCCCAGAGTGATGATGTAACCCGTGTCCTCAGCGATCGGAATAAAGGTAGCCGGAGAAATCGGGCCAAGCGCTTCGTCCGTCCAGCGCAGCAAGGCCTCGGCCCCTACGATGGCCCCCGAGGTCGTATCAATCTGAGGCTGGAAGTGCACCTGCATGCAATTGCGCCCCAAGGCTTGCCGCATCCCATGTTCAAGTTGCATGCGCGCGAGCAGATTCGCGTTCATCTCGGGCTGGTAGAAGCCAAAATTGCCACGCCCACGTTCTTTGACCCGGTACATCGCGGTGTCGGCATGCTTGACGAGTTCGTCGAGCAGCCGCCCATCCTGGGGAAACAGCGCGATGCCCATGCTGACCTGAATGGAAAAGCTGATGCCGTCGAGAGCAAAAGGCTGTTGCATCTCCTGCAGCATGCGCCGCGCAACATGCTCCGCCGTGGCGCGATCGCTCGCGTGCAGATACACCACGAATTCGTCGCCACCCAGACGGCACAGCATGTCGACCTGTCGCAGACAGATCTGCAAGCGTGCCGACACCAGGCGCAGCACACGATCGCCAAAAGCGTGCCCCAGAGAATCGTTAATGACCTTGAACCGGTCCAGATCCAGTTCCAGAATGGCAAAGCCTGGCGTGCCGGGGCGTGCGGCGCGCAGCGCGGACTCGACCCGCTGGGACAACTGCAGGCGGTTGGGCAAACCGGTCAGGACATCGTGGTACGCAAGCTCGTCAATGCGCTTGCGGGCGGCATGCTGCTGCGTAAGATCGCGCACAAAGCCGATACTTTGCTCGGAAGCTCCATCGGCGCCCCGCAGCACCACCCACGCCAGTTGCACGGCACACGGCACTTCCGAATGGCGCTTCAAGGAAAGTTCGCCATTCCAGACACCGGCGCTCTGCCAGGCAAGTTCTATTTGTTCGATCCAATCCGGCCCCGGAGGACTAAACAGAGACTCTGCGCAGTGGCCCAGCAGTTGTGCGATGGGCAAGCCGGTGAGTCGCTCGAACGTCGGATTCACCTGGGTAAGCATCCGCCTGGCGTCGGCAAAGAAAATGGCATAGGGACTGGCCTCAAAGGCAAGGGCTGCCATGCGCAAGGCGGCTTCGGACTGCGCCTCTTCGGTGATGTCGCGAAACGAAAACACCCGCCCGGTGACGCTGCCGTGGCTGAGCTGCGGCACACTGCGGCGCTCGACAATCTGTCCGCCCTGAAGCAGCAGTACATCGCGCGTGGGTGTACGCGGGTCGTCATGCATTCGTGCAAGTTGTGCGTGGTAGGCGCCAGCGTCTTGCACCCGACCGGCCAGAAATGCGTGCAGGCTCGCGTCATCGCGTTTGAGCAACAGCGATTGGGGGATGCTCCAGATGCGCACTAACCGCTGGTTGAAGGCGCGAATCCGGCCATCAAGCCCGCAGACCAAAATACCATCGGCCACCGAATCGAGCGTGGCGCGCAACTCCGCGAGCAAGCGCTCCAGTTCACTCTCTGCTCGCTGGTGCTCGCTACAGTCGACCATGGTCACCAGCATGGCGCCCAAACCCGGCGCCATGGCAAGCGGTGTGACGCGACGCATCACTGGCACCAGTTCGCCGTCTGCACGCAGCACGGCCGAAAGAGATTCGATGCCATCGGCTACCACCAGCCGGGTATCGGCCCAGAACGCCTGGTCCTGGGGCGTTGCTGCAAAGCGCTCTACGGCAGCACCCAGCAGTTGTTCGCGCGGCAGGCCCAGCAATCGTGCGGCGCTGAGGTTTGCAAAGGCGATGCTGCGCGCATCGGCGTCAACCACCCACACGGCTTCCTGAAGGTCGTCAAATGCGCTGTACCAGGCTGGATCGAGGGCCAGGTGCATCACGGGTTAGCCTTCAGACCATGCGTATCTGCAGCGCGCTCAAAAAAGTAACAAATGCGTTTGCGCGGCGAGAGGTAGTCCAGGGCCTCGCGCGGCAACTGGGTGGGCTTGAGGCTGCGGCGAATACCCAGCTCAGGAACCAATTCCAGGTCAAGGATGAGCGCCTGTTCTTTGGGCACCGCCGGATCGTGCACCACCACCCGGGGGCGCAGCGGCCGCGAAGAATTGACCGATACCACGATGGCGTAGCGGTCGTTGACCAACTGCACGATCGAGCCAGGCGGATAAATGCCCATCATGCGAATGAAGACACCCAGAATCTGTACGTCGAACTTCGCTTTGTGCTTGGCAAACATGAGCGACAGCGCTTCGTGCGGCGTGAGTGCCTGCGCCCCATGCACGGGGTTGCACAGCCTGTCGTAATAGTTCACAAGACTGACGATACGCGCCGCGCTGCCAATCGCCTCGCCACTCAGTCCCGCAGGAAACCCGCTTCCGTCGGCCATTTCATGGTGCTCGGCGATACCCCGCAAAATGGGCGCCGGAAGACCCATACGCCGTGCGATGGCAACCGAGTGGATCACATGTTTCTGGTAACCCAACAGATCGCCGGAAGTCATGTCTGCAGTACGCACCCACTGGTGCGCTGGCATGCGGGTCTTGCCCAGGTCATGGAACAGCGCTGTCAGGCCGATGTGGCGCAGCGCATCGGCACTTGCGCCCTGGGCTTTGCCGAGAAGCAGGCTGAGGACCATCACGTTCACGGGATGCAGCACGCTGCGTTCGCCCACACCCTCTGAGAGCAGCCGAATGACCGATTCGCCGTTGTCCAGCAACTCGTCAACACAGCCACCCACCAGAGATTCGCCTTGCGATCTGGCTTCCAACGGCTCTTTGTCGGCCATAGGGCCAAGACGAAGACAGGTGCGGGTGGCCGACAAAAAGCGTTCATCACATACGGCCAGGGCGTCGTGCTGCGCCTGCAGCTGGACCTTGAGCGCAAGGACCTCGTCATCGCGCACGGGGTGCAGGGCTGCAGGTTCTTCGTCTGTCCCATTCGCGGGTTCGGCTTCGTCGGGCGCTGGCGCCTGCTGAAACGCAGGATCGCTCTTGGCCGGCAGGTAACGGATGCTCTCTAAATCGAGGCTGCGCAAAATATCAATCTGCGCCTCTGAAGCCACACGAAAGCTGCCTACCGGAAACGGATGCTGCATCCAGCCCAAATCCAGCTGGATAAACATACCAACACGCACTTGGTCGATAGGGACAACAACGAAGGGTTTCACGGAAGGGCCTTCCCGCCAAGGACGGGCGATATGAGACCCATTATCAGACGACAAAAGCCGGAATGGCGCTCGTTTGTGCACCAACTGCGGCGCCAGCGCAACAGCCGTGCAGATTCTTTGCTATTGACAAATGAGCGAAGGACGTACGACGAGGTCGTGCCAAAGGGCCCAAACAGCCACACCGCACAAAAGGAGCCCACCCAGGCGCGTCCCCCAATCGGCGCGCGCGCGGTTCAGTCGCTGACTCAGCCTCAGCCAGGCCCAAGGTCCGGCAATCAACCACACCCCACTGCCAGCAGCAAACAGGGCCATGGTGATCGCTCCCTGGACCGGACCCCCGCTGAGGGCGGCCACCAACAGCGCCGAGTACAACAATCCGCAAGGCATCAAGGCCCACAGAAAACCGGTGACAAATACGCCGCCTGGTGCACCGACCAGTGGACGAACGCGGCTCCAGAGCGCGCGGCCCGCAGACTCCACCCAGGCCGGCTGGCGCGCCAACAGCAGCATCATGAGACCCCAGGCCAGCACCGCAACATGCATGAAGGTCCAGGCCGAACGCATGGCATGGACCTGCTGGGTAACCCACGAAAAACTCTGCATCGCCACGGCCACTGCGGCACCGGCGCTGGCGTATCCCGCCAGGCGGCCCACATGGTAGGCGGTCAAGCGACGCAGGCCGCCGCGTTCCTGTCGATGCCAATGGACGACTTGTTCGCTGGCAGCAGGTTCCGACGCATCGATTGGGCCGGGACGAATCACGGCACTGCAAGGTGCCGCGCACATGACCAGGCAGTGCGACCCCCCCACCAGGCCCATCACCAGCGCAGTCCAGGCCAGCGCACCCAGCACGTCAGATGATGCGCGAAAAGCGCGCTCGATTGCGATCGGACTGCAGGTAACGGTCGAACACCATGGCAATGCCTCGCACAAAATACCAGCCCATGGCAGTCACCTGGACGCTTTCGGCGCTCAGCTCCACCAGGCCCTGCTGCTCCATCTCAGCGAGCTGCTCGAGTTCACGCGCGAAGTAGGTGCGGAAATCAATCAACCATGCCTGCTCCACCGACTCGATGGTGAGCGCGCCCTGACACATCAGCGCCATGATGACTGCGCGGCGCACCAGATCATCTCGGGACAGCGCCAGGCCGTGCACGATCGGCAAGTGCCCCTGGTTAAGCCGGTCGTAATACTCTTCCAGTGTCTTGGCGTTCTGGCTGTAGGTGGTGCCCACGCGGCCAATGGCCGACACGCCCAGCGCAATGAGATCGCAGTCGGGTTGGGTGCTGTAGCCCTGGAAGTTGCGGTGCAGTCGCCCCTGGCGCTTGGCAACTGCAAGCGAGTCCTCGGGCAACGCAAAGTGGTCCATGCCCACATACACATAACCCGCTTCGGTGAAGGCATCGAGCGAGCGCGAGAGCATGGAGACCTTGGCCGACGCCATGGGCAAATCTGCCCAGACGATGCGGCGCTGCGGCTTGAAACGCTCGGGCAGATGCGCGTAGGCGTAGAGCGCAATGCGGTCCGGCCTCAGCTCGTTCACCTGCGCCAGCGTGCGGTCAAACGAGTCTGGCGTCTGCTTGGGAAGGCCGTAGATGAGGTCCACGTTGATGGAATCGAATCCGATGGCACGCGCCGATTCCACCAGTGCAAAAACCTGCTCTGCGGGCTGAACGCGGTGCACCGCCTTCTGGACTTCGGGATCGAAATCCTGCACGCCAAAACTCAGTCGATTGAAGCCCAGTTCCGCCAGCACCTTGAGGCGTCCGGCGTCCACTGTGCGTGGGTCGACTTCGATGGAGTATTCGCCGCCCGGCACCAGCGTGAAGCTGCGGCGCAAGGTGTCCATCAGTTCGCGCAGTCCGTCGTCTGAAAGAAAGGTGGGCGTGCCGCCGCCCAGATGCAGTTGGCTGACGATCTGGCCAGTACCGCAATGCGCCGTGTGCAGATCCACCTCGCGACTCAGATAGCGCAGGTAAACATCTGCCCGGTCATGGTGCTTGGTGATGATCTTGTTGCAGGCGCAGTAATAGCAAAGGGACTCGCAGAACGGAATGTGCACATACAAGGACAAAGGCATCGCCTTGGCTGCGCTGCCAAGGTGGCGCTGCTTGAGCGCCAGCACATAGTCGTCTTCGCCAAAAGCCTCGACGAAACGGTCCGCGGTAGGGTAAGAGGTGTAGCGCGGACCGGAGACATCGAAACGGGTCAGCAGTTCGGGCGTAGCAACGGTCATGGATTCTCCTGGAGAACTGGGGACTGTGCCTGAGAGCGCACAATGCTCACTTGACCAAAATCAAGAAGCAACAGTCACCGGCAGTGATTTGAAGGTAATGCCTGTCATCGTTCATAATTTGATGTATGTCAGCATCCAGCACACCCCCGGTCCGCAAGTCCCCTGCGGCAAAGGCCCCGTCCGAAGGGGGCGCATCCGGGCATCTCCACGCCAACGATACCCAGCAAACGATACGCGTCGCCTGCTCCAACTGCAACTTGCGCGAACTGTGTCTGCCTGTGGGGCTGACCAGCGAACAGATGGAGCGCGTCGACGATGTGGTGGCGGTGCGGCGCAAAATCAAGCGCGGCGGCTCCCTGTTCCGCAACGGTGAAGCCTTTACCTCACTCTATGCGATTCGCACCGGTTTTTTCAAAACCTGCGTGGCCACTGAGGACGGGCGCGATCAGGTGACCGGCTTTCAAATGGCGGGAGAAATCATCGGGCTCGATGGCATCGTCAATGACCACCACAGCTGCGATGCGGTGGCGCTGGAAGACGCCGAAGTCTGCGTCATGCCCTTTGACCGGATCGAGGAAATCTCGCGTGAGGTCAACGCCCTGCAGCACCATGTGCACAAGATCATGAGCCGCGAGATCGTTCGCGAGCATGGCGTCATGTTGCTCCTGGGCAGCATGCGCGCCGAAGAGCGCCTGGCCGCTTTTTTGCTCAATCTGGTGCAGCGCCTGCATGCGCGCGGCTTTTCCCAGACGGAACTGGTACTGCGGATGACGCGCGAGGAAATCGGCAGCTACCTGGGCCTCAAACTGGAAACCGTCAGTCGCACCTTCTCGAAGTTTGTCGACGATGGCATCGTCGAAGTCAAACAGCGCCATGTGCGCATTCTGGATGCCGAGGCGCTCAAACGCATCGTCAACAGCCAGCAAGAATGCCGCTGAAGCCTCCCAGGCTACAGCCTGAAGCAAAAAAACCTCACTCGTCGCTTGGAATCCCGTTTTTTTGCCATTAGCATCCCTCTGCCAGTGGAGAAACAGGTTTTCGCTGGTCCATCGAACACCCAACCAGGAAAAAACCAACATGGCAACTGCAAAAAAAGCCCCGGCCGCTGCCGGCGCCAAGACGGCCGCTCCCGCAAAGAAGCGCACCCCCAACGCCGCCTTCATGAAGGCGCTCACGCCCAGCCCGGCCTTGGCTGCCGTCGTAGGGGCTGCACCGCTGCCCCGCACCGAAATCATCAGCAAGCTGTGGGTCTACATCAAAGCGCACAACCTGCAAGACCCTGCCAACAAGCGCATGATCAATGCCGACGCCAAGCTCAAGGAAGTGTTCGGCAAGCCGCAAGTCTCGATGTTCGAAATGGCGGGCCTCATCGGCAAGCACGTGAAATAAGGCGCTTTGCGCGCGCACACCAGGCCGGCTTTTGCCGGCTTTTTTACGCCACTCGCGCCAGTGCTGTTGCAATTCGGCATCATTGCGAACGCGAATGACTCGTATTTGATTTAAAATAAGCCTCTGTTTCGAGGCACAGCCACGGTTTTCCCAGCCACTGCTTCTTGCGCCTGATGGGCCCTCGCCCACCAAGACCCAAGTCCACAGCAACCGGAGAACCCTTTTGGCTCACGCTCGCACACCGCGCCCCCTTTCCCCACCCGCTTCGAGGGCACTTTCAACGACAGGCGCCGACAAGGCCGCACTCCCGCTTGGCGCCCTGATGCTGCTTGCCTCAGTGGGAAGCTGGGCGCAGACCGCTACTGACACAAGCGGCCAACTGCCCGCGGTCACGGTCAAGGAAAGCGCCGAGGTACAGAGCAAGGACACGCTTTTGCTCAAGAAAACCACCGTAGGCAAGGGCAAGCAAGACATCCGTGACATCCCCCAATCGGTCACCGTGTTCACCGAAAAGCTGATGAACGACCGCAACCAGGACGACTTTCGCGACGTGCTGCGCACTACGGCCGGTGTAACTTTTCAGTCGGGCGAAACCGGTGAAGAAGACGTGCGCCTGCGCGGCTTTTCCCTCGGCCAGGCCGGCGACATCTACACCGACGGCATGAAGGACGCCCCGCTGTACGAGCGCGATACCTTCAACCTTGACCGCGTTGAAGTCCTCAAAGGTTCGGCCTCCATGCTGTTTGGCAAGGGCTCGACCGGCGGCGTGGTCAACCAGGTCAACAAAGCTCCCTTGCTGCTCGACCAGCACGAAGTTTCCTACACCTTGGGCACCGGCAAAGAGAACCGCCTCACCGGCGACTTCAACTTCAAGACCGGCGAGAACGCAGCACTGCGCCTCAACGCCCTGGTGCACGACTCGGACAATTACGGTGCCAAGCAGGACAAGCGTGGGATTGCACCCACCTTTGCCTGGGGCATCGGCACGCGCGACGAATTCTCGGTTGGCCTGTACTACCTCGATGTGAAGGGCCGCCCCAACTACAACCACCCGTGGATTGCCAGCAGCAACGGCAAGATCGTGCCGACCCTGCCAGCCAAAAATTACTACGGCCTCAACAGCGACTACCTCAACACCTCGTCGCAGTACCTGACGCTGGGCCACATCCATCGTTTTGACGATGGCGGCGAACTGCAGACGCGCTTGCGCCACGGAAAATACGAGCGCGACCTGCTCGCCAGCACCATCGGTTTTGCCAACCCACGCCCCACTGCGCTGGACCAGATCAATGACAACACCGTGCTCACGCGTGGCTCCAAAGGCCGCATTGGCGAGAGCACGATGACGCAGGTGCAAAGCGACTACACCAATTCGTTCAACTGGGGCGGCAAGAAGCACGATGTCCTGGCCGGTGTGGACTATTACCACGACGACGCCAATCGCAACTCAAGCTACGCCAACACCGCGGCTCGTCCGAACACCACCGTGGGCACCACCAACAACGGCGATTGGGTCGTGGACGCGCGCGCGCCTGTGACCTACAACGCCTTTAAGGCACAAAACATCGGGCTGTACGTTCAGGACAGCATGGCGTTGACTTCAACCGTGAAGCTGGTGGGCGGTCTGCGTTATGACAAATTCACCGCGTCGTACCGGGACAAAACCGGCGCTCTAACCAACGAGCAGTCCGAAGGCCTGTGGAGCCCGCGCGTTGGCGCGATCTACCAGCCCGATGATCTCAGCTCGTACTACATGTCTTACGGCTCTTCGTACAACACCTCAGGGGACACCTACCAATTTGCCATCAACCTGAGCCCCGGCACAGCGCGCACGGCCAACACGCCGCCGGAAAAAAGCCACAACATCGAAATCGGTGGCAAATGGGAGCTGTTTGAGCGCCGCGCCTTGGTGGGCGTGGCAGCCTTCTACAGTGAGAAATACAACGAGCGCAACACCGACCCCGATACGGCTGCTACGCAAGAACTGCTCTCGGGCAAGCGCCATGCGGCCGGCATGGAATTCAACCTCGCGGGCCGCATCACGCCGAAGTGGGAAATCTTCTGGAACCATACCTGGATTCCCAGCGCCAAGATTGACGACAGCAATGTGGCGCTCGCCGCCAGCGGCAGTGGCGCGCAAGTCCAAGGCGACCGCCCCGGCCTGACCCCCAAGCACAGCGGCAGCCTCTGGAGCACCTACGCCGTGACACCGAAAGTGCGTGTGGGCGCAGGGCTGACCTACCGTGGCGCGCAAAGCCCCGATGGCGCGCGCCAAGTGGAGGCCAGCGGCTTTGCTACGGCGGACGCCATGGTCGAATACAGCTTCGATGAAAAAACCTCGCTCAAGCTCAACGTCCAGAACCTGACCAACAAACTCTATGCCGATGCGCTGTACCGCGGCTTTTACGCCCCCGGTGCACCACGCTCGGTCCAACTGACGCTCAAGTCGCGCTTCTAAATCACCCGCACAGGCCATGTTTTTGCATCTCAAGAATCTGCTGAACGCGCAAGAAGTGGCGCAAGCGCGTGGCCTGCTCGGGGACGGCGCACCCTGGGTGGATGGGCGCACCAGTGCCGGCGCCCAGGCGCTGGCGCACAAACGCAACCAGCAACTGGCTCAGACCAGCGAGGCGGCCGGTGCCCTGCGCCCGCTCGTGCTGGCGGCCTTGCAGCGCGACCCATTGTTCTTCTCGGCGGCCCTGCCGCGGAAAGTTTTCAACCCGCTATTCAACCGCTACAGCGGGGACTCCAACTTCTATGGTGCCCATGTCGATGGCGCAGTGCTGCGCTCGCAGGCCACGGGCGAATGGGTGCGCAGCGACCTCTCATGCACCGTTTTTCTGAGTGGCCCTGAGGAATACGACGGCGGCGAATTGCTGATCGCGCAGCCGGGCGGCGACCAGCGCATCAAGCTGGCGGCCGGCGACGCCATCCTCTACCCCGGCTCCACCGTGCACCAAGTGACGCCGGTGACGCGGGGCGCGCGCATCGCCAGCTTCTTCTGGGTGCAAAGCATGGTGCGCAGCACCGAGCAGCGCGAGCTGCTGTTCGCCATGGACATGGATTTGCTGCGCCTGCGCCAGAGCGTGGGCGAGAGTGACAGCGCTGTCGTGGGCCTGACCGGCAGCTACCACAACCTGCTGCGCATGTGGGCGGACGCGTAAGTTTGTCGCTTGATAATTCTCCTGATTTGATAGCTGCTAACGCAATACCAATAAGCGCTAGAGACCATTTTTGTTCAAAACATCCCCTCCCATCCCCGTTCGCCAACGCGTAGCGACTGACCTCTTTACCCTGGCCGATCACGAGCGCAGCGCGCAGCGGCAGCTTGACGCCAATGCCTGGGCCTACTTCAGCGGCGGCGCGGGTGATGAAATCACGCTGCGCGCCAACCGCAGTGCCTGGGACGAACTGGCGCTGCTGCCGCGGGTGCTGCGTCCCCTGGCTGATGGCCACACCCGCTGCACGCTGCTGGGCCGCGCGCTGGCCCATCCCCTTCTGCTGGCGCCTGTGGCCTACCAGCGCCTGGCGCACCCGGACGGCGAAATCGCCAGCGCCTACGCGGCCGCCGCGCTGGGGGCGGGCCTGGTGCTGAGCATGCAGGCAAGCTCGCCGTTGGAAGACGTCGCACTGGCT